>JAFXNY010000047.1 GCA_017529165.1 Clostridia bacterium | reverse complement strand
GTCATCGGGTCCTGGAAGATAATCGATATTTTGTTGCCTCTTACGGCTTTCATTTCCTTTTCATCGATACCTACAAGCTCTTTACCGTCAAACTTAATTGAACCGCCCACGATTTTGCCTGTTCCTGCAAGTATTTGCATTATCGAATAGGCTGTAACCGATTTACCCGAGCCCGACTCACCGATTATACCTAAAACCTTGCCGTGGTCAAGAAAGAAGGAAACATCGTTAACGGCTTTTACTTCACCGGCATCGGTAAAAAACGATGTGCGAAGATTTTTAACTTCTAAAAGTGACATACCGCATTTCCTCCTTAATTATTAAGCTTCGGGTCAAAGGCATCACGCAGACCGTCACCGAAAAGGTTAAGACTAAGCACTATAAGAGAAATAACAATCGCCGGTATGATAAGGCGGTAAGAATAACTTGTAATACCGTTGAGTGCTTCGGAAGCAAGTGAACCGAGCGAGGGCATAGGAGCGTTAACGCCAAGCCCTAAAAATGAAAGATAACTTTCCGTAAATATCGCCGAGGGTATCTGCAAAGCCGCCGAAATAATTACAACGCTTATGCAGTTAGGTATAAGGTGCTTTATAATTATCCATTTGCCGCTAGCCCCCGTAGCCTTTGCCGAAAGCACATACTCCTGTTCACGAAGAGAGAGTATCTGACCTCTTATAAGGCGGCACATTCCAACCCAGTAAAGCAGGGCAAATACTAAGAACAGACTGATTATATTTGAGCCTATTCCCTCAAGAGCCGTACCCTCAATTACCGGCTTCAAGGTCATTTTAAGCACGGTTGAGAGAAGTATTACAAGAAGCATATCCGGCAGGGAATAGATAATATCAACAAATCGCATTATAAACAGGTCAACCTTGCCGCCGAAGTAGCCCGAAATCGAGCCTATAAGCGTTCCGATAATAAGTACGATTATGCTGGCAAAAAAGCCTACCGCCAACGATACTCTCGTACCGTAAATTACCCTTATAAAGTAATCTCTGCCCGAAGCATCGGTCCCGAAAATGTGGGGGAATACCGTTTCTCCCGCTTCTTTCAGTTGAAGCTCGGTTTTGCCGTACTCAAAGGGCTTTAAGTTGTTATAAGATGAATCAACCGGCTTGCCGGGCTGAACGCCTAACTGATTTTCGTAGGCATAAGGCCAGAACATAGGAATAACTATACTTGAAATCGTTATAATCGCAATTACAATCAAACTTACAAAGGCAACCTTGTTTTTGTAGAGTCTTTTAACGCCGTCCTTAAAAAATGTGGAGGAGGGACGCATTTGCACTAAATACTCTTTATCCTTATCGGTTGCCGGGATAAACATATCCAAATCAACATGGAAGCCGAACTTACTTTTTTTCATTCTTAAGTACCCCTTTATTCAAATGATATTCTCGGGTCAACTACCTTATAGAGAATATCCGTTAAGAGATTCATAATAACTATAAGTGCAGCCAATATAATCGTAGTTCCCATTATCATAGGATAATCACGGTTGGTAATAGAGCTTACAAAAACTCTGCCTATTCCGGGAACGGCAAAAATCTGTTCAACAACAAGCGAGCCTGTTACAATGTAGGCAAGCATAGGTCCTATATATGTAAGCACCGGTATAAGTGAGTTTTTAAGTGCGTGACCGAATATGATTTTAGGGCCCGAAACGCCCTTTGCTTTGGCGGTGCGTATATAATCCTGACCTAAAACATCAAGCATTGACGAGCGGGTGAGCCTTGTTATGTATGCCGCAGGATAAAGTGCCAATGTGATTATCGGTAAAATAAGCCCCTTTGCCGTGGAACCGTTTGCCGGCAGTATCATCAGCCGTATCGCAAACACTACAAGTAACAGTGAACCTATTATGAATGACGGCATAGAAACAAACGCCGTTGTTATAATCATAATAATTCTGTCGATTAACTTGTTTCGCCGCAGTGCCGCCACAGCACCTAAAACTATTCCGATAACAGTGGATAACGCCGCCGCTATAACGCCGAGCTTAACGGAGGTTTTCATACCGTCAAAAATTATATCAACAACCGTTCTGCCGCGGCTTTTGAGTGACGGGCCGAAATCAAACTTTGTAACTATATCTTTAAGATATGTAGTGTACTGTTCCATTAAAGGCTTATCAAGACCGTATTTGGCTTCCATTGCCGCCTGAACTGCAGGGGTGGTAGCCTTTTCACCAACAAACGGTCCGCCCGGAACGGCGTGCATAACGAAAAAGGTTACGGTTATTACAACCCATACCGTAAAAATCGCCAGCAATACTCTTTTCAGAATGTAAAGTGCTGTTTTTGAATTCATAACTCACCATACCTTGTAAATGCATAATTAAGCATTTTTTATAAATATTAGCATTTTTGATTTTACCATAATTTGAGAATGTAATCAAGCATTATTTGTGAGTTTACACATTTTAGCTTAAATATGTACTAAAAAACTGTGTTATTCGACTAAAAAAACTGTAATCAGACACGGCAGACTATGCACATTTATCTTGAAACATAGATTCAATTCTGTTACAATAAGTCAAGAGAATAAAAGGGAGGATATTATGAAGATAACAGAAACAATAAAATACATAGGTGTAAACGACCGTAAAATAGACCTTTTTGAGGGGCAGTACG
>JAFXNY010000046.1 GCA_017529165.1 Clostridia bacterium | reverse complement strand
TCAGATAAACGCTTTATAACATCTTCTGCTGCATCACAGCATAAGATTATCTTGTTATTTTTTAGGCTTTTAAGTTCATAAACAAGCTCATCAATCATTATTGCTCGGTCATCGCAAAGCCTTTCTACAGAATTGCCGTTTATGCTGAACAAGGCGTTATAAACTTGTCCGCACCGTGCATCCTCTACTGGGCAAATAACTGCATTCTCACCTAAAAACATATATGCCGCCGCTAATAAGGTGGAAACACCGATACATTTTAGACCCTTTGGCTCTGCTAACCCCTTTGCCGAACTAATGCCGATTCTAATTCCTGTAAAAGAACCCGGGCCTGTGGCAACGCTTATAGTATCAATATCAGAAGTTGACAATCTTGCTGATTTAAGAGCGCTCTCAATAATAGGGAACAGCGTTTGCGAATGTGTAACCTTTACATTTGAAAAAGCGTATCCTAAAACTTCGCCGTCACATATTACGGCGGCTGATACGGGCACTGCAGAGCATTCTATAGCTAATATTTTCATTCAGCATCACCGCCCGAAATCGTGATTTTTCGCTCATTATCTGAAATACGCTCAAACACCACAGTGATTACATCATCGCCTAAAGCACCCTCAATATTTTCACTCCATTCAACGGCAACAACGCCGCCTTGCGGTGTATATTCAAAATAACCGGTGGAATATAAATCATCCCAACCGGTTATTCTATACATATCGAAATGAAATAAATCTAATCTACCGCCGATATACTCGTTGACTATTGCAAATGTAGGAGAGGTTACTTCACCGTTAAATCCGAGACCGATGGCAAGACCCTTTACAAAGCAGGTTTTACCCATACCGAGATCACCTTTAAGAGCGACTATTTCGCCGCCTCTAAAGTCTTTTGAAAGTTTAGTGGCAATATCCATAGTCATTCTAGGAGAGGAGGAAACATAAGTAAGCACCTAAAACATCCCCCTTTCATAATCTAAAACGATTTTAACATAGGCGATAATTTATGTCAATCATAAAATATCCATATATTATATTTAAGTTTTTCTTGAAATAATTTATTGTTGTTGCTATAATGAATGTACAGTGTATTTTGCGAGGTGTTATTTATGCTAAACAAATCGCTTTTTAAGTTAACGGCAGTTTTATTAACTGTTTTGATTTCTTTCACTATGTTGTCCAGTTGCAAAAACAAAAAATATGTTTACGGAACGACTTCTGATTTTATCGAGGTCAGTCATCCGGATAAGCCGAATGTAAATAAGTTTTCACAGGATGAATTAGATACATCTTCCAATGAGGCTGTAAGCTCGCAAAATACCTCACAGGGCGACAGTGTTGATTCAAAATCTTCTGATGAAATCAATTCGGAAGTACCGGGCAGTAGTAATACAGGTAATAGTGATACGAATGGCAAAACCAATGAAACCTCTTCTGGTTCGGCGGATAATGCAGGAGAAAAGATATCGGGTGATCAATCGCCGGTAGTTACATTTCAATAATGTTTTATGATATGCGCAAAACTTTGAGTTTTGCGCTTTTCTTTTGCAAAAAACAGTTGCCCTTACTATTACAGTATGTTATAATATTGTTTAATATTGGGGTATTTTGCTTTCTGGAGGTGTCGCTGTTGCGGATATTCGGTGTAGATCCCGGTTATGCGATTGTCGGCTACGGCATAGTAGATTTTGATGGCGTACAATTCAGTGCCGTAGGATATGGGGCAATTACCACTAAGGCCGGTGTACCGTTTCCGGAAAGACTTGAATCAATATACGAAGATGTAATTACAGTTATTGAAAAATATAAACCTGATTGTATGGCTATTGAACGCCTTTATTTTAATACTAATACCACTACTGCCATTGATGTTGCACAGGCTCGTGGTGTTATTATGCTTGCGGCAAAGAGGGCAGGTTTAGAAATATTTGAATATACACCTCTTCAGGTAAAGCAATCTATTACCGGCTATGGAAGGGCCGAAAAACATCAAGTAATGGAAATGGTGAAAAATCTGCTTTCATTATCCTCGGTTCCAAAGCCCGATGATACTGCTGATGCGTTAGCGCTCACGGTTTGCCACGGTCATAGTGCAGGTAGCTCTTACGGTAAGCTTAATCAACTTATGAAAGGAAAAACAAAATGATTGCTTCATTAAACGGAACTATTCTTTTCAAAGATACTAATTCGGTTGTTATAGAGTGCGGCGGCGTAGGCTTTAAGTGTTATATAACCGAGAATACATATGATTCGATAGGCAGTGTTGGCGATAAGGCTTTTGTTAACACCTGTCTTATTGTAAAGGAAGATGCACTTGATATTTTCGGCTTTGCCGAAGCCGGTGAGCTTGAAGTTTTTAAGCTTATAACCTCGGTAAGCGGAGTAGGCGCTAAAATCGGGCTTGCAATCCTTTCGGCTTTTAACTATGAAAAGGTTTTGCTGTTTTTAGCGAGTGGGGATGCTAAATCACTTACTGCTGCATCCGGAGTTGGCATAAAGCTTGCACAAAGAATGGTCTTAGAGCTTAAAGATAAAGTAGGCTCGGTTGCAACCGGTGATGTGTTTGAAACGGTAAATACCGTAGGTAATGCCACCGCTAACACCTCTTCAAAGGAAGCTATTGAGGCGCTTGTTTCACTCGGCTATTCACAGAGTGAAGCCTCACTGGCTGTTGGAAAACTTGATAATACGCTTTCTACGGATGATTTAATAAGGCAGGCGCTTAAAACGCTTGCAAGGGGGATATAAAGAATGATAGAAGATATCGATTTTGAAAACCGGATAGTATCTCCCGAGTTTACTGCAGTCGAAGATGATACAGAAATCACTTTGCGCCCTAAAACACTTTCGGAATATATAGGGCAGGATAAAGTTAAGGATAATTTAAGTATATATATAGAGGCCGCACGGAAAAGAAAAGAGTGCCTTGACCATGTTTTATTATATGGCCCTCCGGGACTCGGAAAAACTACCCTTGCCGGAATAATTGCCCGTGAAATGGGCGTAAACTTAAGGGTTACTTCCGGTCCTGCCATTGAAAAGCAGGGTGATCTTGTGGCGATCCTTACTGCTCTTAATGACGGCGATGTTCTCTTTATTGATGAAATACATAGGCTTTCAAGGAATGTTGAAGAAATACTCTATCCTGCTATGGAAGATTTTTCGCTTGATATTATTCTCGGCAAAGGTCCGTCTGCGAGGTCTATAAGGCTTGATGTTCCGCATTTTACACTTGTGGGAGCTACAACCCGTTCCGGTCAGCTTACAGCACCACTCAGAGATAGGTTCGGCGTTCTTTTAAGACTTGATTTATATACGCCAGAACAGTTAGGGCAGATTGTTACCCGTTCTGCAGGAATACTCGGTATTCCTATTGATATGGACGGTGCTTTGGAGATTGCTTCAAGATCTAGAGGAACACCGAGAATAGCAAACAGACTGCTTAAAAGAGTAAGAGATATAGCACAGGTACAGTTTGACGGCAAAATTACCGAAAAAGTTGCTCGTGCGGCACTCTCAAGATTTGAAATAGATGAACTTGGTCTTGATGATTTTGACCGCAGAATGCTTAAGACAATCATAACAAATTACGGCGGTGGGCCTGTAGGTCTTGAAACGCTTTCGGCTGCTGTAGGCGAAGAGGCGGTTACTATTGAGGATGTATATGAACCGTATCTTATGCAAATAGGTTTTCTTTCACGCACACCGAGGGGCAGGTGTGTAACGCCTGCTTGTTATGAGCATTTAGGGATAACCCTTACAGGTCAACAGCAACTAATTTAACGAGGTATGTTTAATGCGCACGGTTGATAATTTTTCTGATTACGAGCTTATAGATGCCGATGCAGGTGAGCGCCTTGAGCGCTGGGGTGATGTTATTCTTATTCGCCCTGATCCGCAGGTTATATGGAATAAAGGAAAAAATGACAGCAGGTGGAAAACTGCGGCGGCGGTATATCACAGGTCTAATTCCGGCGGCGGATATTGGGAGAAACTTAAAAATGTCCCGGATGTGTGGTCAGTTAATTACAAAGACCTTACATTCAACCTAAAGCCAATGGGGTTTAAGCACACGGGGCTTTTCCCGGAGCAGGCGGTAAATTGGTCTTTGGCGAGGGAGCTTATCGAAAAAGCGGGGAGACCTGTTTCTGTACTTAATCTTTTCGCATATACCGGCGGTGCCACGGTTGCTTGCCTTAAAAGCGGTGCTTCTGTTACTCATGTAGATGCCTCAAAAGGTATGGTTTCGTGGGCAAAAGAAAATGCAGTTGCCTCTGGCGTGGATGGCGGCAATGTTCGTTGGCTTGTTGACGATTGCATGAAGTTCGTTAAAAGAGAAATAAGGCGCGGCAAAAAATACGATGCAATTATTATGGACCCTCCGTCATACGGAAGGGGACCTTCGGGTGAGATTTGGAAACTTGAACAAAGTCTTTGCGAATTACTGGAGGATACCGGAAAATTATTAAGTGATGATGCACTGTTTTTTATGCTCAATTCATACACCGGCGGACTTTCTCATACCATACTTAACTATATGGTTAAAACCTATGTGGCGCCTAAAAGTATGGGAAGCGTAACAACTGATGAAATAGGGCTTAAAGTAACAAAAAAAGATATTGTACTGCCATGCGGTAATACAACGGTTTGGAAAAGGTAATGGATAATCTTATACAAATTAAGAATGTAACATTTTCGTACGATAATGGTGAAGAAAAGAAAGATATATTAAAAAACTTCAGCTTGGATATTGAGCGTGGAAGTTTTACTGTGATACTCGGTCATAACGGCTCCGGCAAATCGACACTTGCAAAGCTTATGAACGGGTTATATAAGCCCTCTGCCGGCAATGTCTTAGTCGATAATATAGATACTAAAGACGAAAAGCAGGAAATCGAGGTTCGCCGTAAGGTCGGGTTGGTATTTCAAAACCCTGATAATCAGCTTGTGGCATCAATCGTGGAGGATGATGTGGCTTTTGGACCCGAAAATCTCGGCTTGCCGCCCGAAAAAACACGAGAGAGAGTAGATGAGGCACTAAAAGCTGTAGGAATGTATGATTACGGAAAATCTACGCCTCATCATCTTTCGGGCGGTCAAAAACAAAGAGTAGCTATAGCCGGTATAATTGCAATGAGACCGGAATGCCTTATACTTGACGAGCCTACCGCTATGCTTGATCCGAAAGGCAGAGCGGAGATTATTAGAATCATTACACGGTTTAACCGTGATTACGGTATGACGGTGGTGCTCATCACTCACTTTATGGAAGAGGCGGAGAATGCCGATAGAGTGCTACTGTTAAATAACGGCTCAATTATAAAGGACGGTATACCTAAAGAAGTCTTTTCCGATGTAAGAATACTGAAAGATACCGGTTTGGATGTTCCTGTGACTACAGATTTTTTATATAAACTAAAAAATAGTGGTATGAATGTCGATACCACCGCTATTTCTATAAAAGAAACAGCCGAAAAGATTTATTACGCACTTCATTCGGAGGAAAAATAGTTGGGTTTTATTATTGAGGTTAAAAATCTGTGCTATACCTATGATGGCAGTGCGCAGATTATTAAAGATGCTATTCATAATATTTCTTTTTCTGTAAACGAGGGAGAAATTATCGGAATAATAGGGCATACCGGTTCCGGAAAATCTACTCTTGTTCAGCACCTGAACGGACTGCTGAAACCTGCAAGCGGCGAAGTGCTTTTAGAGGGTAAAAACATTTGGGAAGACCCAAAGAGAATAAAGGATGTTCGCTTTAAGGTGGGTCTTGTCTTTCAATATCCGGAATATCAGCTTTTTGAAGAAACGGTTTTTGCGGATATTGCTTTCGGCCCTAAGAATATGGGGCTTTCAGGTGACGAGCTTAAAGAGCGTGTTGAAG
>JAFXNY010000045.1 GCA_017529165.1 Clostridia bacterium | reverse complement strand
GCTCATAGTATTTTGACTGAAACCTTGTTTGATATACGAGAAGCAAAACAATGTGCCATGCGAGCACATTTTCATCATTATATACTCTACCGGAACAAAGTCAACTGACAGACGAGAAAAACCGCATTTTTATACACCTCTTAAATGTTTATCTGAAGCGTTTGCCTCTTCTGAATACATAGTTTTCAAATCCGCTGTTTGCTTCAAGTCTTTTTGCAGTACCGAGTACCACGCAGTCAATCGGGTTTGCCGCTATGGTAACGGGCATACCTGTTTCTTCGGCGATAAGCTCTGCAAGACCTCGAAGCAGGGCGCTGCCTCCGGTAAGAGTCATACCCTTATCGATTATATCTGCCGCAAGCTCGGGCGGAGTTTTTTCAAGGGTAAGCCTTATTACATCAATAATCTGTGCTATTGTATCAGCCATAGCCGAGCGCACTTCGGCAGAAGAAATCGTAACATTTTTGGGCAGTCCGTCGACTAGGTTACGGCCCTTAATTTCAATGCTTGTCTCACCCTCGTATTCCTTTGCGGAGCCTATTTCAATTTTTATTTGTTCCGCCGTGCGTTCGCCTATTAAAAGACCGTGATTTTTTCTTATGTAATTAACTATTGCCTCGTCAAGGTCATCGCCGGCAACTCGTATAGACTGTGCAGTTACGATATCGCCGAGTGAAATAACGGCAACCTCACTTGTTCCACCGCCTATATCAACAATCATATTTCCTTTTGCATCCCAAACGGGCAAGCCGGCACCTACTGCCGCCGCCATAGGCTCTTCAATAAGGTCTATATCTGTAGCTCCGGCTTGTTTAGCCGCATCGTAAACCGCACGGCTTTCAACCTCAGTAACACCGGACGGTATGCAAAGAACCATACGAACACGGGAAAAAAGAGAGCCTTTAAGTGCTTCTCTTACAAATCTTTTAAGCATTGCCGCAGTAACATCAAAGTCGGCAATAACGCCGTCTTTAAGGGGGCGAATGGCTACTATCGAGCCGGGAGTTCTGCCTATCATATCTTTAGCTTCCTTGCCCACAGCTCTTACGGCATCGTTTCGCACATCGTATGCTACTACAGAGGGCTCTCGCATAATAATGCCCTTGCCCTTAACGCAAACTAAAGTATTAGCTGTGCCGAGGTCAACTCCAATATCTCTTGTAAACATAAACAATTACTCGCTTTCTTTTTAATCTCTTGGCGAAACAAGCCATAAGGCAGACGGTACATTTTCGATTACAAGCGTTTCTTTGCCCGGGGCAAACTCGCCGTCAAGCGTCCAGGCAACACCTCTGCCGCCCGTAACCGTAATCTTTTTAGTGTGGAAAAACTCGATTTGTTCACGGTTAAGGTCGCCGCGCAGTATTCCGTCTAAAATATTCTGAAACTCCAAAATGTTTTTAGGATTTTTAATTAGCATTACTTCAAGCAGACCGTCATTAAGCTTAACAAGATTTTCCTTGTATTTAACAATACCGCCTACCGACATTGAGTTTGAAACCGCTCCGAATATAAAATCATCTTCAATTACTTTTTTTTCACATTCAAACTTAAGATGTATCGGGTGGATATTGCCGAGGCTTTTTATACCCTCAAAAAAGTATGCCGCTTGGCCAAATACATTTTTAACCTCTTGGGGTGTTGAATACGAAGCCTCCGTAAAGGCACCGAAAGAGGCGGTGTATGAAAAATACCTATCGCCAAACCTGCCGATGTCAAGCTTTATTTCGCCGTCACCTGCCGCCACCTTTGCCGCTTCTGGAATAGAGCGTGGTATTTTAAGGCCTAAGGACCACTCGTTAAGCGTTCCGGCAGGTATATATCCTACTTTGCACTGGATATTTGCAAGCATAAGGCCTGTTATAACTTCGTTAAGCGTTCCGTCACCGCCGCAAACTACAATACGGTCATATTCTCCGCTCTTTATTTCCTGCACTCTAAGTGTAGCGTCACCGGCTTTCTTAGTAGGGTAAACGGTAATCTCAAAACCTTTTTCCGAAAGAATCTGGGTTACCGCCATAAGGTTTGTAACCATTTTAGCCTTTCCGGAAAACGGGTTTGCTATTAGTAAGAGTCTTTTTTTATCCATATTCTCACCTGTATTCAATCGGCATTGTAGCTGAAGCGTTCAAATCAAGGGAAGCCGTGTTGCCTATTTGATATTCGTAATACCCCTGTACGCCCACCATAGCGGCGTTATCTCCGCAGTACTTAATGTTTGGCAGGTAAAGTAAAAAACCGTTTTTCTCGCACTCTTGCTTTAACATCTCTCGCAGCTCACTGTTGGCGGAAACACCGCCTGCAACCACTATAGTTTTATATCCGTAATCTTTTGCCGCAAGAATTGTTTTATCTGTTAGCATTTTGCATACCTTGTGTCTTAAAGTAGCGGCAAAAACGGGGATATCTATGCTTTCTTTTTTTTGTGAGGCATTGTGAATAAGATTTACCGCCGCTGTTTTAAGCCCCGAAAAGCTGAAATCATATTTACCGTCAGTATGCGGAACAGGCAGGGGATATAACTTATTGTCAGGCACGGTGGCTATCTTATCGAGCGTTACGCCACCCGGGTATGATAGCCCTAAAGCACGGGCTACCTTATCAAAGCATTCGCCTGCCGCATCATCTACAGTGCCGCCTAAATACTTAAACACAGTATAATCTTTAACCTCTGTTATAATTGTGTTTCCGCCCGAAACCGTAAGGCATAAAAAGGGAGGTTCTAAGTCACTTTCAATATAATTTGCCGCAATATGCGAACGCAAATGGTGAACAGGAATAAGAGGGACACCTAAAGACATACAAAGCCCTTTAGCAAAGTTAAGCCCCACAAGCAAGGCGCCAATAAGACCGGGCGCAAAGGTAACAGCAACAGCCTCTATATCAGAATATGAAATACCGGCTTTTGTTACAGCCTCACGGCAAACGGCACTAATCGCCTCGGTATGTCTTCTTGAGGCAATCTCCGGCACCACGCCGCCGTAAAGCTTGTGCTCTTCAATCTGCGTTGCAACTATATTTGATAAAACCTGCCTGCCGTCAGTTACGGCAACGCTTGTTTCATCACAGGAAGATTCTATTGAAAGTATTATCATACGCTAAACCTTCTTGTCATAATAATACCGTCCTCTTTCGGGTTTTCATAAAAGCCTTTTCTTATACCCTCGCTTACGAAACCGGCTTTCTTATAAAGCGAAATAGCCGCATTGTTTGAAGCTCTTACTTCGAGCGATAAGAACTTTAAGTTCTGCTCTCTTGAAAATGTTATTGCACGGTCTAAAAGCATAGAGCCTACACCGCTGTTTCTGTGCTCTCTCACTACGGCAATATTGTTTATATATCCCTCGTCCGCCACAGCGGTAACGCCTATATATCCGGCAAATAAGTCTCTGTGGAGGCTCACGAAAAACACGGTTTTGTGCTCCATGGATTCTAAAATACCGTTTTCACTCCAAGGCAAGCTAAAGCACTGTTTTTCGAGGACGGCAATATCTTTTATATCCTCTTTTGTTGCCGGTAAAACCTTTATAGGCAACATTTGACCTGAATATAAAGCATTATCTATAGCGTTTATTATCTCATCTCTGCATAGACGGTACACTTCTATGCTTTGCCCGAAAGGGTCTGGTATTCCGTTGCTCAAAACAAAAACTTTCTCTTTTTTTACACCTGCAGTAATCAGCATGTCATAATGCGTTCGGCTCATACAAAATATTTTATCAGCAGACAAAAAATCTTTTGTGATAAGCCTTGATTTATGTTTCTGTATATCTATGCCGATTTCTTTAAGGGCTTTTACAGAGTTTTCGGATACTGCTTCGCCTTCGCTTATAAAGCCGGCACTGTAGGCGTGTATACCCTTAATGTTTTTAGAGTTTAAGTACCCCTCTGCCATAGGCGAACGGCAGGTGTTGCCGGAACAAACAAATAATATATCCATTATCCCTTAGCCTCAAGCCATGTGCGCCCAGAATGGGCATCCACAGAGAGCTTAACTTTAAGCTCTGCCGCATTTTCCATTTCTTCTTTGAGTATTCTTAAAACTTTTTCTTTGTCCGTCTCTTTGCATTCTACTATCAGTTCGTCGTGTACTTGAAGAATAAGGTTTGCGTCCGGCACTTCACGGTCTAATCGGTCACTTACCTTTATCATTGCGATCTTTATTATATCGGCGGCAGTGCCTTGAATTGGTGCGTTGCGGGCTACTCGTTCGCCAAAAGCCCTGAGCATTCCGTTTGAGGCTGATAGCTCGGGCAGATATCTTCTCCTGCCGAAAAGGGTTGTTACAAAACCGTCCGCCTTGGCGTTTTTAATAACTCTGTCCATATAATTGGAAACACCCTTGTAGGTGTTAAGATAACTCTCAATATACCGGCTCGCTTCCGCACGGCTTACCCCAATATCTTTAGCCAGCGAAAAAGCACCTATGCCATATACAATTCCGAAGTTCACTGCTTTAGCCCTGCTTCTCATAATGGGTAAAACCATATTTTCGGGTATGTTAAACACCTCAGATGCGGTAACGGTGTGAATATCAACGCCACGCTCGAATGCGTCTATCATAATACTGTCGTTAGCAATAGAGGCCAGAACTCGCAGTTCAATCTGTGAATAATCGGCATCGCATAAAACAAAGCCGTCTTTCGCCGTAAAATATTCACGCAGTTTTTTGCCCTCTTCGGTTCGCACCGGAATGTTTTGGAGATTAGGCTCAAGTGAGCTTATTCTCCCTGTTCTTGCCTCGGTTTGATTAAAGGTGGAATGAATGCGACCATCTTTACCTATAGCATTAAGCAACCCGTCACAGTAGGTTGATTTTAATTTAGTGAGTCTCCGGTATTTAAGTATCAAATCTACTATCGGGTAATCGTACCGCAGGTCTTCTAACACCTCTGCATTCGTCGAAAAACCGCTTTTGGTCTTTTTCTTTGCCGGTATGCCGAGCTTTAGAAATAGCACTTCGCCGAGCTGTTTAGGGGAGTTTATGTTAAACTCTCCGCCGGAGAGCGTGTATATTTCTTTTGTCAGCTTTTCGATTTGAGAGCTTAACTGCTCGCCATACTCTTTTATGCCTTTCGAGTTAACCAAAAAGCCCTCTTTTTCCATATTGGCAAGAACACGGGCAAGCGGAATCTCTATTTCGTTTAAGAGCCTTATTTCGTTTGTTTCGGTAAGTTTATTATAGAGAATATCACAAAGGGATGAAAACGCACTATCTCCAGAAACGCCGTATTCTGCAAAAAGGCGAGACATCGAATAATCGTTTGACGCCGGATTTATAAGATATGCCGCGAGCAGTGCGTCAAATACAACCGATTTAACATTCACATATTCTTTGTAAAGCTTTTTGCTGTCATAAACCCGTTTTTTAACTTCTGCGTTCTGTAAAAGAGCACACAACTCATCTTTGTTAAGGCGTATAAGTTTTCCACCTGATATCGCAAAAAAAGCGTCACCGTCCGTGTATATATCTGCGGTATCTTTAATATCAGAAAATGTGCCTGATTTAAGTTCGGCAGATTTGGGCTCTTCGCTTTTTTTGCCGCCAGGTGCTATATTAAGGCGTTCCATTAGCTTAAATAGCTCAAGCTCTGTCATTAAAGCGGAAAGCGCCGCATTGTCTACCGGTCTTGTGCGGTAATGCTCAAAATCGGTATCAATAGGCGCAGTTTTGCAAATAGTGCCGAGCTCTCGGCTTAAATATGCGCTTTCTCTGCCCCCGATTAGTTTGTTTTTTACGCTGTCTTTAATATCAAGCGTGTCAATATTTTCGTAAAGGTAATCAATGTTACCAAATCTGCTTATAAGGTCGGTTGCGGTTTTCTCGCCAATTCCAGGCACCCCCGGTATGTTATCCGAGCTGTCACCCATAAGTGCTTTAAGCTCAATCATTCCGTCAGGTGACAGAGAATAGCGCTCAAAAAGCTTTTGCGGCGTGTAATCGGTAACCTCGTTTTGCCCCATTCGGGTTACCGTCAGTAAAACATGGGTGTTTTCGCTTACAAGCTGTAGAGAGTCTCGGTCACCTGTGGCTATAACACATTCGTCTGCGCTTTTTTCGGCAACGGACGCTAAAGTGCCTAAAATATCGTCCGCCTCAAAGCCCTCGCACTCTATGCAGGTGTAACCGGCGAGCTTTAACCACTCTTTTATTATTGGGAACTGTCCTCGCAGTTCTTCGGGCATAGGCTTTCTGCCGGCCTTGTATTCAGCATATTTTTTGTGCCTGAATGTGGGGGCTTTAAGGTCAAATGCTACTGCTACGCCGTCCGGCTTTTGCTCGTCAGTTAGCTTTAGCAGTATATTTATAAAACCGTATATTGCGTTTGTGTATTGCCCCCTCTTATTTGAAAGCAATCTTATACCGTAAAACGCACGGTTAATTATACTGTTGCCGTCAATCGCCAGCAGTTTCATTCTCTCACCCCACAAACAAGATATATTTATATATATAATAACATTATTCTTTCGGTTTGTCACTATTATTTTAATATTTTTTCAAATTGACATACAAGTTTAGTTTATGTATAATTTTTGTATTATGAAAATTGGCGATATGGACGTTAAAGGTTATGCCGCACTCGCTCCTATGGCAGGTGTATCTGATAGGGCAATGCGGGAGATATGTGTTAAAATGGGTGCGGCGTTTACCGTGGGCGAGCTTACAAGCAGTAAGGCTGTAGTACTCGGGGACGATAAATCTAAAGCACTCCTTAAAAGTGTTAGCGGTAAAATCTGGGCGCCGCAGATTTTCGGCAGTGACCCGGGTATAATGGCGCTTGCCGCACAAAAGGCGTGTGAGTATAACCCCTCGTTTATCGATATAAATATGGGCTGTCCGGCACCTAAGGTTATAGCTTCGGGCGGCGGTAGTGCGCTAATGAAAAATATTCCGCTTGCAGAAAAAACAATAAAAGCGGTGGTAAATGCCGTCAATATTCCGGTAACAGTGAAGTTTAGAACCGGTTGGGATAGCGAGCATATAAACGCAGTAGAACTCGCTAAAGCCGCAGAAAATGCAGGTGCCGCCGCAGTTACTGTCCACGGCAGAACACGCATACAGATGTACGCTCCGCCTGTTGATATAAAAACAATCGCCGCAGTAAAGGCGGCGGTAGGTATTCCGGTTATTGCAAACGGGGATATAAGCTCTGGTGCGGCGGCTAAAAAAATGTACGACGATACAGGCTGTGATTTTCTCTCTGTAGGCAGGGCGGCAAGGGGCAACCCCTTTATTTTCAGCGAGATAAACGCTTATTTATCGGGAGAAGAATATACGCCGCCAACTCTTCAAAAACGGCTTGAAACTTGCCTTTCTCAAATTGAGAAAATGCGCGAATATAAGGATGAATATATCGCAGTATTAGAGGCTCGAAAGCACCTTACTTGGTATTTAACAGGGCTTTCGGGTGCGGCAGGACTTCGCCGGCTCTCTTGCACTGTCGGCAGTATGGAAGACATTAAAAATGTAATAGAAAAAGCCCTTGAACAAAACCCCGATATGTGATAAAATACTTTGAGATTAGCAAAAGGAAGAGAGTTATGTCAGGTCATTCAAAATGGAATAATATTAAACGCAAAAAGGAAAAAACCGATGCGGCGAAAGCCAAGATTTTTACCAAAATCGGTAGAGAAATATCGGTTATTGTAAAGCAGGGCGGTCCTAATCCGGCGGAGAACAGTAAGCTTAAGGATGCAATAGCCAAGGCTAAAGCGGCTAATGTGCCTAACGATAATATCGAGCGTATTATTAGTAAAGCGGCAGGCGAGGCGGATGGCAGCAATTACGAAGAGTTAATCTATGAGGGCTATGGGCCGAGCGGCGTTGCCGTTTTAGTAGAAACACTTACCGATAACAGAAACAGAACAGCCGGCGATATCCGCCATTATTTTGATAAGTGCGGCGGCAATCTCGGTCAGTCCGGCTCTGTTATGTTTATGTTTGACCGCAAGGGCGTTATAGAAATCGAGGGCGAGGGCAAGGATGAGGATACCGTTATGGAGGATGCCCTCGAAGCCGGCGCAGAAGACTTTAATTTTGACGGCGATGTTTTCGAGATAACAACCGCCCCTAATGATTTAGGCACGGTGCGTGACGCACTCGAGGGCAAAGGCTATGAGTTTTTAACGGCGGAGGTGCAGTATATTCCGCAAACTACTACCACCATTGAGGGCGAAGCGGCAGATAAAATGGAAAAACTCCTCGATATGCTAGAGGAGAATGACGATGTCCAGAATGTATGGCATAACCTATCAGATGAAATCTGATAGGTCAGTCGCCAGATAACAGACATCAGATGTCAGATACAAGGTGCGGCGGTGAGAAACTCACCGCCGCATTAATTTGTTTTGTACTAATTAAAAAGTCTTAACAGGCCAAACATGGGCTGTAAATCTTATTGTTTCTTTTTTGGTGGCTGTTGTTAAAAATGAGATTTACTCTTTCTTTTCCATATTTATTTCATAATTCAACCTGGCTTGTCGGCAAGTTTCTTTGACTTTGCCAAACATATTACCGGTGTATTTCAATGCGTTTCCGGGACAAAAACTGCAATATCCCGTGTATTTGCATCCTTTGCATTTTTTTAGGTTTTTAATTGTGGTATTCTGCCATTCTTTTAGTTTTGCGCTATTTTGCCATATATTTTTTATGGAATCTTTGCGCAAATTTCCGATTATATAAGGGAATGCATTGCAAGGTGTAACATTGCCGTAAGGGTCGATACTTATACTGTTTCTCCCCGCCTCACATATTGGAGCATCATAATCTACGATTCCTTTATTGGGATTATAGTCTGAAATACTGTTCCAATATTGTAAAACATTTTTTAATTCATAATCGTTTTTAACATTTAAGGTTGCCAACCCACAGTTTCCATTTTTTGAAGGACTGATGCAAGATATCAACTGACACGTTGCTCCTATACTTTTTGCAAACTCAACAACAGGAATAAAATCTTTTTTGTTTAGTTCCATTAAAACAAACTTTATAT
>JAFXNY010000044.1 GCA_017529165.1 Clostridia bacterium | reverse complement strand
TTTACGCAATAAGAGCGCTTTGATTGTTTACTTGTTAAAGCTTGTCATCTTTCCGCTTTTGGCACTTGTTATAATGTATTTATGCTCAATAAGAGGTGTTATGCTTGTTTCTCTCACCGTTGCTTTTTCGTCACCCATTGCGGCGATGACAGCGATGTTCTCACAGAAGTTTAATAATGATACTTCGCTTGCGGCAACGATTGTCAGTACAAGTCATATACTCGCAATTCTTACTATGCCGCCTATAATTTATCTTGCTCAGTTGCTGGCTTAAATTGTGGTAATTGTGCCAGAATTATTGCGCTGAAGACAAGCAAACAGCCGATTATTTCATACCACTTAAGAGCGTGGGAGAGAATAAGCCAACCGCCAAGTGCGGCAAACACGCTTTCAAGGCTCATAGCGATTGAAGCAACAGATGCTTCTGCGTATTTTTGACCTATAATTTGAAGTGTGTATCCTACGCCGCCAGACATAATACCCAAAAACAAAATGCTTACTATCGCTGATTTTATATCGGCGATATTTGTTTTTCCAAACTCAAAAAGCAAAGCGGCGATTAGCGAAAACAGCGAACAAAACAGAAACTCTAAAAAGGAGAGTCTCAGCCCCCCTACTATATCACAGTATTTTTCAACGCAGAGTATCTGGATACTAAAGCCTACTGCGCATAAAAACATAAGAATATCGCCGGAATAAATACCGGAAAGACCGCCCTTTGCACAGAGCATATAAACGCCTAAAAGTGCAACAAAAACAGATATCCATACAAACGGATGTATTCTTTTACCGAAAACTGACGATATTATCGGTACGAGTATAACATAAAGTGCAGTTAAAAAGCCGGCTCGCGCCTCACTTGAAACTCCGGTAGGATACGCCGCTATTCCGGCTTGCTGAAGATTTGCCGAAAGGGCGAGCATAAATCCACAAATTACACCTGCTTTAAGTGAGATTTTAAGGCTTGTTTTTTCGCGCGGGAAAATAGGCTCTCGGTTTTTAATATTAAATACTTTGAGTACAACAGCCAAAACTAAAGCACTGATTGCGAACCTTAAAAAATTAAGCGTCATAGGAGTTACAAGCTTTGCGGCGGCAGACTGTGCCACAAAAGCAAACCCCCAAATCAGTGCACCGAGAGTAAGAATTAAACTGCCTTTTAGATTGCTTTTGCCCATAAAATCACCCGATTTCACCCGAAAATATACGAAAAACAGTATATCATACGCACTTTGTTTTTGCAAATAATAATTTGGTTGATTTTTGCAACAAAAAAATATATAATCATTAAGAACAAATATAAGGAAGTAAACATATGCTCGAACTAAAAAACATATCTTTCAGCGCCGATTCAGAGGACGGAAGAAAAGAAATACTTAAAGATATATCCATTAGCCTTGATAATGGGTTTATTGCCATAACCGGTCCTAACGGCAGCGGTAAATCTACTTTAGCTAAAATAATCGCCTGAATAGAAAAGCCCACATCGGGGCGCATCTATTTAGACGGTGAAGATATAACAGAACTATCTGTATCAGAAAGAGCAAAAAAAGGCATAAGCTTTGCCTTTCAACAGCCGGTACGCTTTAAGGGTATAACGGTTAACGATTTAATACGCCTATCGGCCGGTAGGAATATAACAATTTCCGAAGCGTGCGACTATTTATCGAAAGTAGGTCTTTGTGCGAGAGACTATATTAACCGTGAAGTAAACGCCTCCCTTTCGGGCGGTGAGCTTAAGCGCATTGAGATTGCCACCGTGTTAGCACGCAGTACTGCCGTATCTATTTTTGATGAGCCGGAAGCCGGTATAGACCTTTGGAGCTTTTCAAATCTTATAAATGTTTTTGAGCGTATGAGAGAAAAGCTCGGCGGACTTATAATCATTATATCTCATCAAGAGAGAATACTGAACATTGCCGATAAAGTAGCGGTTATTGTCGCAGGAGAGCTCAAAGCGTTCGGCGAAAAGTCCGATATACTGCCGGAACTGCTTGACGGCTCGTATGATGCCTGCAAAGTGCTTACCGATAATATGAAGGAGGCATAAAAATGAACGATACCGAAAAGCAACTGCTTAAAATAATAGCGGATATGGACGGTACGCCCACAGGCGCATATAACATCCGTGCCAACGGCGCATTAGAATCGAGAGCCACCACAGAGAATATAGACATACGCACCAAAACCGACAAGCCGGTTTAATGATACAACCTCTCCATTAG
>JAFXNY010000043.1 GCA_017529165.1 Clostridia bacterium | reverse complement strand
TTAAGAATATTTATTTTATTATATTATAATATTTATTTATGGGGTGTGAAAATGAAAATCAATTCGATAAATGATATATGGAATGCTGTTTGTGAGGAGTGCAAAAAAAGAGTTTCCGAAGTTGCTTTTGATACCTTTTTTAAGTTTCTAAAACCCGAAAGCTTTGATAGCAACGGTTTTATTCTTTCTACCGAAACAGAATATCTTAAAACCACGGTTGAAAATCTTTATAAGGATATAATTGCTTCGTCTATAAAAGAGGTTATAGGTCTTCCTATTCCTCCGATATTTGTAGTGGGTGAAAACGAAGAGAGTATTAAAAAAGCAGAGCAGGAAAGCGAGGGTCTTACATTTGAGTCTTTCTTTACCTTTGATAACTTTGTTGTAGGCCCTTCAAACGAGTTTGCACATGCGGCAAGCCTTGCTGTTGCGGACAACCCTAATATAATATACAACCCGTTAGTTATATATGGTCCGTCAGGTGTAGGTAAAACCCACCTTTTGCTTGCAATTAAAAATCATATAAAAAAGAAGTTTCCATATAAGAGTGTTGAATATTCAAGATGTGAAGATTTCACAAATCATCTTATAACATCTCTTCACGAGGGTAAGCTTGGTATGGGTACTATTGATGATTTCAGAAACAAATACAGAAATGTAGATGTTTTACTTCTTGATGATATTCATTTTATTGCCGGCAAGGAGCAAACGCAGGAAGAGTTTTTTAATACCTTTAATACTCTTTATCAAAACAACAAACAAATTGTTGTAACGCTTGATAGACCGCTTAAAGAAATTAAAACGCTTGATGACCGTATCCGTTCCCGCCTTTCTGCCGGTCTTTTTGCTGATATTTCTTCACCCGATTTTGAAACAAGGGTTGGAATTATAAAGAAAAAAGCCGAGCAGTGCAGTATTTCACTTGATGAAAATATTGTGTATTACATAGCTGAAAATATTAAAAGTAATACAAGACAGCTTGAGGGCGTTGTTAAAAAACTTCAGGCATATATTTCTATTCAGAAAAAAACGCCTTCTGTATCGATAGCACAAAACTTTATAAAGGATGTAATTTCAGATACTAAACCGGAGCCTATCAGCGTTGAAAAAATAATTGAAGAAGTGGCTAAATCTTACGGTGTATCAGAAAAAGATATTATTTCAAGCCGTAAAACCGCTAATTTGGCTTTAGCACGCCAAGTTGCAATGTATATTGCAAGGGAAACTACTGATTTATCTTATCAGGCAATAGGTGAGAAGTTCGGCAGGGACCATACTACCGTTCTTTATAATTACAACCGTGTTATGTCTTTCTTAAAAGACAAGCCTTATGAGAAAGAACTTGTAGAAGATATAATTAAAAATCTTCAGCGAGAAGAGTAAAAGTTGTTAACAATTTTAACCTTAATTAAATATATGTTGTCCACATTTTTAACTTTTTTTAATTTGCTAATTTTTTTGTTAACTTTAATTAAGTTTTGTTTTAACTTTAAAAATGCTGTTAAAAAGGAAGTTTTAATTGCTTTTTAACCGTTTTAACACCCCTTATTATTAATGTTAATTTATTTAATGTTTTTTTTAATAAAAAAACGAACGGAGGAAAAAAATATGAAATTATCAGTTGAGCGTTCTTCTTTTCTTGAAGCTGTAAGTAAACTCTTAAAGGTTGTTGGAAGTAAAAGTACAATGCCGATTCTCGAGGGTATCTTAATTTCTGCAGAACAAGGCAGAATGACACTATCATCTTACAATCTTGAAATGGGAATGAAAAAAGAGTTTTACTGTGACTGCAAAGAAGAGGGAGACATAGTAATTAAAGCTCGTCTTTTATCTGATATTTTAAGAAGACTCGGCGGTGTTCAGGTTGAAATTGAAACCGATGATAAGCTTATGTGTCACATAAAAAGTGATGAAACAGTTTTTGATATTATGGGAATGGCGGCAGGAGATTTTCCTGAAATGCCATCAGTTGCGGACGGTAACAGAATTAGTATAGATAGTAAAACACTCTCTGATATGGTAAACGGCACAATATTTGCCGTTTCTCAAATAGAGGGAAGCAGACCTATTTACACAGGACTGAATATTTCTGTAAGTGACGGGGTTCTGCAATTTGTAGCTATAGATGGATATAGGTTAGCTATAAGAAAAGAAAAAACAAACATTGAAAGTCAAGTAAACTTCGTAGTTCCAGGAAGAGCAATAAGCGAAGTAATTAAGCTTACAGAAGAAAAAGAGGAAGAAATTAAAATAATAATAGGAAACAGATTAATTCTTTTTTCTGCTGACGGATATTCTTTTGTTTCCCGCCTTTTTGACGGTGAATATGTAGATTATAAAAAGGTTTTACCGGAAGAATTTAAGCAATCGGTAACACTTAATAAAAACGATTTAATAAGCTCTGTAGAGCGTGTTTCTCTTTTAATAAATGATGCTTTTTCAACACCTCTTCGCCTTTTGCTTGAAGAAAATGAGGCAGTGCTAAGTTGTGCTACCTCTATAGGCAGGGCAAAAGAAAGCTTTAGAATAAATCTAAATGGCACACCGTTTGAAATAGGTCTTAACAGCAGATATTTGCTTGAGGCATTAAAGGCTTGTGATGATGGAAACATAAATATAAAGTTTAACGGACCTAATGCAGCGGTAACAATAGAATCAGCAGAAGAAAACAACAATGATTTTCTTTACCTTATAATGCCCTTGAGGTTGAAATAATGGTAGAAATAATAATATCAAGTGAATATATAAAGCTTGATTCCGCTCTTAAAAAAGCGGGAGTTGTAAATACCGGCGGACACGCTAAAATGGTTATTCAAAACGGCGAAGTTAAGGTAAAAGGTGAAGTGTGCACTCAAAGAGGAAAAAAACTTCGAAACGGCGATACTATAGAATATGAGGGAAAAACATTTTTTATAAAATATGCTGGTTGAAAATATAAAAATAAAAAACTTTCGCAACATAGAAAATGCTGAGCTTTCATTTGATAGTAAAATGAATGTGATAAGCGGTGAAAATGCGCAGGGAAAAACAAATATTATAGAGGCTCTTTGGCTTTTTTGCGGAGCTAAAAGCTTTAGAAACAGTAAGGATAGCTCTTTTATCCGTTTTGGTGAGAGTAAAGGAAAAACAGAAACAGAGTTTGTGTTTCAAGGAATAAACCACGCCGCCGAAATGGAGTTTTCTGAAAAAAGAACTGCTGTTTTAGATAACAAAGCTCTTAAAAACCCAAGCGAGCTTGCAGGAACATTTAATGCTGTTGTGTTTTCACCCTCTGATTTATCGCTTGTGCAGGACGGACCTGATAAAAGGCGAAGATTTTTAGATGTTTCTATTGGGCAGTTGTATCCAAATTACATTTCTGTTTTAAGAGCATACAGCCGAGCGGTTATGCAGAGAAACAAGATAATAAAAGATTACAGATATGACCCGTCTGTTGCTATTATGCTTGATGTTTTTGAAAGTGAAATAAACGAGCAGGGCAAAAAGATTATAGAGTACAGAAAAAGGTTTTTAGAAAAAATAAATAAATATGTTCCTGATATTTTTTCAGGATTGTCTTGCGGCAGGGAAGAAATAATGGCGTTGTATGTCGCAAGGACGGACGGTATGTTTTTAGCCGATGAACTTAAAAAATCGAGAAAAGAGGACTCTTTTTCCGGTGTTACCTCCTGTGGTCCTCACAGGGACGATATAGAACTTCTTATAAACGGTAAATCTGCGAGAAATTACGGCTCGCAGGGGCAAAAACGGAGTGTTGCCATTTCTCTTAAGCTTGCCTCGCTTAGCGTAATAAACGAAATATCGGGAGAATATCCGATTTGCCTTTTAGATGATGTTATGAGCGAGCTGGATGAAAAAAGGCAGGAATATATACTTAACCGTGTGCGAGATTGGCAAACCTTTATAACCTGTTGTGACTCATCAAATGTTGAGCGTCTCTCGGGAGGAAAGGTATTTAGAGTCAGAAACGGCGGTGTTTTTTAATGTATATACACATCGGGAACAACTATGTTTTAAGAACAGATGAGATAGTAGGAATATTTGATTTGGATAATACTACTATAAGTGCCAGAACACGCCTGTTTTTAAGCAAAGCAGAGAAAAAAGGAAATATTGTTTTAACGGGAAACGAACTGCCAAAATCGTTTGTTGTAACAAACAAAGAAAATAAGGTTTTTCTTTCCCAGCTTGCAACCGCCACACTTTCTAAAAGAAGCATAGGAAAGAAAATTAAATTGGGAAACTAAACGGGAAACAACAAAACTTCTGTTTTAATGTAAAATCAAAGGCTATTATCAGTATAGCAAGGTATGAAAAAGGAGAGGGAAAATGAGCGAACAACAAAACTTACTGGTAGTGGAAACCTATGATGAAAGCTCAATTCAGGTTTTAGAGGGGCTTGAAGCAGTCAGAAAAAGACCGGGTATGTACATAGGCTCCACCGGAGAGAGAGGTCTTCACCACTTAGTTTATGAAATAGTGGATAACTCCATAGATGAGGCGTTAGCAGGTTACTGCGATAAAATACTTGTAGAACTGCTTGATGACGGCGTAGTGCGTGTTACCGATAACGGAAGAGGTATTCCGGTTGGTATTCATCCACAAAAGAATATGCCAACGGTGAGTGTAGTATTTACAATTCTTCACGCCGGCGGTAAGTTTGGCGGCAGCGGATATAAGGTATCGGGCGGTCTTCACGGCGTTGGCGCCTCGGTTGTTAATGCGCTCTCTTCTTGGCTCGAAGTAGAGGTAAGGGACGGTAAGCACATTTACCACCAGAGATACGAAAAAGGAAATATTGTGGACGACCTCAAAATAATCGGTGATACCGATAAAACAGGAACCACCGTTTCCTTTAAGCCGGACCCCTCAATATTTACCGATACCACACACTATGATTATGAAACACTGCTTACACGCCTTCGTGAGCAGGCGTTCCTTAACGCAGGTATAAGAATAGTATTAAAAGACTTAAGAAGCGATACCGAAACGCCAGATAGGGAAGATGATTTGTGCTTTGAGGGCGGTATTAAATCGTATGTTGAATACATACTCGAAAAGAGTAAAAAGGATAAATTAAACGGCGAAGTAATTTATCTGTCAGGTCGTGATAAAGCGGACTCCACCGCTGAGATAGCACTTTTGTGGAGTACGGGGTATGATGCTAAAATACTCTCCTTTGCCAACACAATTCATACGGCGGACGGCGGTACGCACGAGTCTGCGTTTAAGACAAGCCTTGCCCGTGTGGTAAACAAATACGGCAGAGCCTTTAAGTTCCTTAAAGATAACGATAATAATCTTAAAGGTGACGATATAAACGAGGGACTTGTAGCGGTTGTAAGCGTTAAACTTACCGATGCACAGTTTGAGTCTCAAACAAAAGCAAAGCTTGGCAACACCTCAATCGGCACGCTGGTTAACAATATAGTGGCAGATAAGATGTACCACTATTTAGAAGACCACCCTGCCGAGGCAAAGATTATACTCGATAAGTCTATAGCCTCGTCAAATGCTCGAGAGGCGGCACAGAAAGCAAGAGATTTGCAGAGAAGCAAATCTGGCATAGGCAATAAAACAAGAATGCCCGAAAAGCTAACCGACTGTATATCTAATGACCCCACAAAGACCGAAATCTTTATAGTTGAGGGTGATTCGGCAGGCGGAAGTGCGGTTGAGGGCAGAAACTCAACCTATCAGGCGATTTTACCGCTCTGGGGTAAGATGCTCAATGTTGAAAAGGCAAGAGTAGATAAGGTTTACGGAAACGATAAATTAACTCCTGTTATAGTAGCTTTAGGTACAGGAATTGCCGAAAACTTTGATATAAATAAACTGCGCTACGATAAAGTTGTAATTATGGCGGATGCGGATGTTGACGGCTCGCATATCAGAACGCTACTGCTTACTTTCTTCTTCCGCTATATGCCACAGCTTATTGAGACGGGGCATATTTACTTAGCCCAACCTCCGCTTTACAGGGTTTCAAAAGGCAAACAGCATTTTGATGCGTTTACTGATGAGGAAAAAGCCGAGTATATAGAAAAATTAGGCGGCGGCGCAGATGTTCAGAGATATAAGGGTCTCGGTGAGATGAACCCCGAACAGCTTTGGGAAACAACACTTGACCCGGAAACCAGAACTATGCTTCGTGTTACAATGGCGGATGCCGCCCTTGCGGACGAAACTTTCTCAATTCTTATGGGCGAAGAGGTAGAGCCTCGCCGCAAGTTTATTGAAGAGAACGCAATCTACGCCACCGATTTGGATATATAAGGAGTAAGAATATGGCTAAACAGGAAAATGTATATTGGCCCGAAAGCGAACAAACGAATATTGTACCTGTAGAAATTACCGATGAAGTAAAACAGAGTATGCTGCAGTATTCTATGTCGGTACTCGTAGGGCGTGCAATCCCCGATGTTCGTGACGGTCTTAAACCCATTCACCGCAGAATACTTTATACTATGTACGAAAAGGGGCTAACACCCGATAAGGCATACAGAAAGTGCGCAGATACCGTGGGCGCCGTGCTCGGTCAGTACCATCCGCATGGTGACGCCAGCGTTTATGACGCTATGGTGCGTATGGCGCAGGACTTTTCGCTAAGGTATCCTTTAATAGACGGCCACGGAAACTTCGGTAATATTGACGGTTATCCGCCGGCGGCTTACCGTTATACCGAGTCGAGAATGAATAGACTGTCGCTTCATATGCTTGACGATATCGAAAAAGATACCGTTAATATGCTGCCTAACTACGATGACCGCTTGAAAGAGCCCGAGGTTTTGCCGGTAAGATTTCCGCAACTGCTTGTAAACGGCTCTTCGGGTATCGCCGTTGGTATGGCAACCGAGATACCGCCTCATAATCTTGGCGAGGTTATTGACGCTATGTGCTGTCTTATAGATAACCCCGAGGCCGATATGGCAGAGCTTTGCTCTTATGTAAAGGGCCCCGATTTCCCAACCGGCGGTATAATTATGGGCAGAAGCGGTATTCGTGCGGCTTATGCTACAGGCAGAGGCAGAATAATTGTACGAGGAAAAGCCGAAATCGAGGAAACAAGAAACGGCAAGTTCCGTATTATTATCACAGAGCTGCCCTATAAGGTTAGAAAGAAAGACCTTGTAAAGCATATATACGATTTGGCGAGTGATAAGAAAATCGAGGGCATAGACGATGTTGTTGACTACTCTTCAAAGCGAGACGGCGGTATTCGCATTGTGGTTGACATAAAGCGTGACGCTAACCCTCAAGTAGTGCTTAATAAGCTTTATTCTTATACGGCGTTGCAGTCCACCTTCGGCGCAATACTGCTTGCCATTGTAGGCGGAAAACCGCAGGTTTTAACACTTAAAGAAATGCTTCAAAACAGCATTGATTTCCAGTGCGATATTATCCGCAGGAGAACTATATTTGACCGCAACAAAGCCGCCGAGCGTGCTCACATACTCGAGGGACTGAAGGTAGCGCTCGATTACATTGACGAAGTAATAAAGATTATAAGAAACTCAAAAACCATACCAGAAAGTAAGGCGGCATTGTCCGATAGATTCGGGCTTGACGATGTGCAGACCACCGCAATAGTACAAATGCCGCTTGGCCGCCTTGCAGGTATGGAGAAACAAAAAATACTCGATGAGCTGGATGAAAAGCACGCATTTATAAAAGAGTGCGATGCAATTCTTGCAGACCACAGTAAGATACTCGATATCGTTAAAACCGATGCGCTAAATCTAAGGGATAAATATGCAGACGCTCGCAGGACGGAGATAAGCGATGTAGCAGGCGAAGTTGATATAGAGGACTTAATACCTGAGGAAGAATGTGTTATCACAAAGTCAACTGCGGGTTACATAAAGCGCCTGCCCTCTGATACATATAATGTTCAGCACCGAGGCGGCAGAGGCATTACGGGTATGACCACAAGGGAGGAAGACAGCGTAGAGAATATGTTTGTCTGCTCGTCTCACGATAGGATAATGCTCTTTAGTAACTTAGGTAGAGTTTATAGAATTAAGGCGTACGAAATACCTGAAAGCTCAAGGACGGCTAAGGGTATGAACCTTATAAATGTTATACCGCTAATGCCGGACGAGAAAATAAGAGTAATTATTCCTGTTACGGCGGAGGATGAGGATGACCGCTTTATCTGTATGATAACAAGAAAGGGCATTGTAAAGAGAACTCGTCTTTCAGACTTTA
>JAFXNY010000042.1 GCA_017529165.1 Clostridia bacterium | reverse complement strand
TTTACCCTGATACTGAATATTATGTATGGTAAACACGGTTTTAATGTTTCTAAAGCGTTCGTCCGCCTTATACATTTCATTAAGATATACGGGTATCATTGCGGTTTGCCAATCGTTACAGTGAATAATATCGGGTGTAAAACCGATGTGAGGTATCACCTCAAGAACCGCACGAGAAAAGAAAGCATATCTTTCGGCATCGTCATAATACCCGTAAAGCCCATCACGCTTAAAATAATACTGATTATCGATAAGATAATAGATAACCCCATTCATATGCGCTTCAAACACACCGCAATACTGGCGCCGCCAGGAAACAGGCACAGTTGTATGGCACACAAACTTGAGCTTACTTTTCAGTTCTTCGCTTATTGTACTGTAAAGCGGCATTATAACACGACAACCAATCAATCTATGGCGCAGGGCTTTAGGCAGTGCGCCTGCAACATCGGCAAGACCGCCCGACATTGCAAACGGCAATGCTTCACTTGTGGCAAATAAAACTTTCATAAAACTGTCCCTCAAAACTTTGTGTTTTTTTTAATGTAAAGTGGTTTTTCCTCTGTGCCCTTAATCAAGGCGTTACTGTCTACCGTAACGCTTTTATCACAGATAACACTGCCGACCACGGCATTTTCACCTATAACACAGTCCTGCATTATAATGCTGTTTTCAATCAAAGCGCCTTTTTTAATAGTAACTCCTCTGAAAATAATGCTGTTCTTAACCGTACCGTCAATAACACATCCATCAGCAATAAAAGAGTTCTTTACAACCGATTTTGTGCCGTAACGCGTTGGCATATCATCCCTGTTTTTAGTCATTATACGGCGATTTGAATTAAACAAATCTTCTCTTATTTCTCTATTTAACAGGCTCATGTTTGCATCCGTATATGATTTTATATCAGTCATAATAGCAGAGAACCCATTGTGCTTAAAAGCGCATATCTTAAGGTCATTTATACGGTCAGCAATAATATCGACATCAATATTCCTGCCGCCGTTTTCGTATGCGTTATTTACAAGTTCTATAAGCAGTTCTCTACCGAAAATCAAAATGCCGAGACTGCTTAAATCATCTTTTGTGATATTCTCAGGGAAGTGAACGCTTACAAGCCTATCGTTATTATCGATTTTCATAGTCATCATATTCTTGACATTCTTAACCGCTACGCCGCTTCTGTAAACAACAGTTATATCGGCGTTCTTTTCTATATGCGACCTTACCGCCGATGCTATATCTACATTTGCGACAACACAACCATCGCACAAAACAATGTATTCTGAATTGCAACGGTTAAGAAAATCCTTAGCGCCGAAAAGCGCCTCTACATATCCATGATAACGGCGAGCTCCGCTAATATTGAAAGGCGGTAAAAGATGTACCCCTCCACGCTTACGATCAAGATCCCAGAAGGCACCGCTTCCTATATGGTCCATAAGAGAGCGATAATTTGCCTTGGTTATTACGCCAACATTTGTAATACCAGCATTAACGAGGTTAGAAAGGCAAAAATCAACAAGACGGTATCTGCCGCCAAACGGCAAAGACGCCATAGAGCGAACATTAGTCATACTTCCGAGTGCTTCATCCCTTGAGTTTGCAAAAATTATGCCTGATACTGCCGAAGGTATCATATTTTCGCCCCCTTATTTACATTCTCTGTTATCATATTGCGAGGTCCAATAATTGCACCTTCGCCAACTGTAATATTATCCCCAACAACCGAAATACCGAAATAATCCGGCTTTACAGTCTCGGGCAATACGCCTACCTGCGCATTTTCGCCGATTACCGTATTTTCAGCTATAATCGAGTACCGCACTACTGCACCCTTTTTAATAACGGCACCCGGCATAACAAGCGAGTACTCAACCAATGCGCCCTCTTCTACTGTAACATTTTCAAAAAGTATTGAATAATCAACATTTCCATATACTTCACAACCGTCAGTTATAAGTGAGTTTTCAACCTTCGCGGTATCAGACACATAC
>JAFXNY010000041.1 GCA_017529165.1 Clostridia bacterium | reverse complement strand
TGATGGGTATGGGAGAGCCGCTTGATAATTTCCTTAACTGTACGAAGTTTTTAAGTCTTGTAAGTGATGATAACGGTCTTAATATTGGTCTGAGGCATATTTCTCTATCTACTTGCGGTGTTGTAAGCGGTATTGATAAATTAGCAGAATTGAATATGCCTATTACTCTGTCTATTTCGCTTCATGCGCCTTTTGATAGTATCAGAGACAGTATAATGCCAATAAATAAAAGGTGGAATATTAAGGAGTTATTAGATGCATGCAGGAGATATCAAAAGGTTACAACACGGCGTATTTCTTTTGAGTATGCCATGATATCCGGCGTTAATGATACTAATGAGTGTGCAAGTGAACTTGCTAAAATTACTAAAGGCATTATGTGCCATATTAATTTGATACCTGCAAATCCGGTTAATGAAAACGATTATAGGAAATCTGACAGAGCAAAAATTGTCAGATTCAGAAATATCCTTTCTTCTTATGGGTTGAATGCAACGGTAAGGCGAACGCTCGGTGCTGATATCGATGCTTCCTGCGGTCAACTTCGAAGAAAATTACGAGAGGAGTCATTGAGTGCAGATATTTAAAAAAATTGACATCGGAAAAGTGCGCAACAGCAATCAGGATGCCGCTGAAGCTTTTATGCTATCCCCAAATACGGCTTTTGCGATAGTCTGTGACGGTATAGGCGGCAGCAGTGGTGGAGAGATTGCAAGTGGCCGTGCAGTAGAGATTATTTCTGAGTATGTCAAAAATGCTTTTTCGGCAAATATGGATAATGTGAAGCTTACACAACTGCTTAAGAATGCAATTTCTTCAGCTAATATTGATTTATTCCGTATGTCTTCTGGGAATAACAATCTTTCCGGAATGGGAACAACGGTGGTCGCATCCATTATTAATGATAATTATGCAATTATTTGTCATGTTGGCGATAGTCGTGCATATTTAATAGGTGACGATATTATACAGATAACAACCGACCATTCAGTTGTGCAGTCTCTTATTGAAAGCGGAAAACTTTCTTTAACTGAAGCTAAATCTTTTCCCGATAAAAATATCATTACCCGTGCACTTGGCGTTCAGGAAAGCGTGATTGCAGATTGTTCGGTTGTGCCGGTTAAAGACGGCGAGAGTATATTACTTTGCAGTGATGGACTTACAAATTATACAGAGCCGTCACTCATCCTTAATATTTTTAAGGATAATGATATATTGAATGTTCCCGATTTATTGATACAAGCAGCTAATTCAGGCGGCGGCGGCGATAACATTTCGGTAGCTGTTGTCACAAAAGAGAGAGGTTAGTTAGATGGATAGATATGTTGGCAAGCGCCTTGACGGCAGATATGAAATCGAAGAGATTATCGGTGTAGGCGGTATGGCGGTGGTTTATAAGGCATACGATAATGTTGAGGACCGTACCGTTGCAATCAAGATTTTAAAGGATGAGTTTGTTGGAAATGATGAGTTTATTCACCGTTTCAAAAACGAATCTAAGGCAATTGCAATGCTTTCGCACGATAATATTGTTAAGGTTTATGATGTTTGCTTTGGGGATAGGATACAGTATATCGTTATGGAGTATATTGACGGTATTACACTCAAAGAGTTTATCGAACACAGGGGTAGCCTTCGCTGGTCTGATGCTGTATATTTTACTACGCAGATTTTGCGCGGACTTCAGCACGCACATGATAAAGGTATAGTACACCGTGATGTTAAGCCGCAGAATATAATGGTTTTAGCTGATGGAACAATCAAGGTTGCCGATTTCGGTATTGCTCGCTTTGCAAGGGGCGAACAAAAGACAATTACCGATTTGGCAATCGGTTCTGTGCATTATATAAGTCCAGAACAGGCCAGAGGCGAAAAAACAGATGAAAAAGCAGATATTTATTCTGTTGGTGTAATGCTTTATGAAATGCTTACAGGCAAACTGCCGTTTGATGCAGACAGTGCGGTTTCCGTTGCTATTATGCAGCTTCAGCGTGATCCTCAGTTGCCGACTGAGATTAACCCTACGATACCGAAAGGT
>JAFXNY010000040.1 GCA_017529165.1 Clostridia bacterium | reverse complement strand
TTATTTCCAGCACATACAACAACGCCTATGCTGGCGAATATGATGTAAACTGCAAGGTTACAAACTCTTTTGGCGATACGAGTGATATTTCTTTCAAAGCAATAGTTGTTGATGATGATCCCAATGTTAAGAGAGTAAGGCTTAAAGAATACATATTCTACACCACAGTCGGTGAAGTTCCCGATTTTAGAGATAATATATCAAGTCTAAACGGAAGCAATGAATCAGATCTTACTATAAATACCGAAGAGTTTAAACCGGACACTCCGGGAGTATACAGTGTTTACTATGAGATATCAAAACTAATCAGAGCCCGTGTTTTGGTAGTTGTACAGGAGGCACAGGATCAATGAAAGCAATAGATTTTAAAAGAGCAAATGCCTTTTCTCTCGTAATGGATCTGTTATACAACATTTGGGTTATTTTTCTTGCCGGAGTTATAGGTTTCTGTGGATGTCAAATATATTATCTTGCAGTCAAAAAGCAAACATATACGAGTTCTATGACTATTGCCGTAAACCTGAGCGGTTATACCACAAATGCAACATCAACTTCCCTTTCAAGAACAATTGAAATATGTGAAACCTATCAAAGCGTGCTTGCGAGTGATACACTTAAAGCTATGGTTGAAGAAGATATGGGAGAGCCTATGACAGGCTCGGTAAAAGTGGTTCAAAAGGAGAATACAAATCTAATTGACATTTCTGTAACCGATACTTCGTCACAAAAGGCATATGATACACTAAAATCGATATATAAAAACTACCCGAGAATTACTGATAGTTCATTTAACAACATAATTATTAGTGTTTTGTCAGCTCCTTACCTGCCATCATCCGTATCGAATCCGTCGGCCTCTTTTACCCATTCGCTATTTTTCGGACTTATAGGCGCATTTGTCTGCACACTTCTTGTAATGTTTATATCCTTTATGCGTGACACAGTTAAAAACATATCGGATGTTGATGATATGCTCGAATGCAAATTGTTTGGCACCGTTTATCATGTTAATAAGCGCAAAAGAAAAATCGGGATTAAAAATGACGGCTTATTGCTCACAAACCCGCTTATTGATTATTCTTTCAGAGATAGTTTTTCCGAAATTGCAATAAAGCTTGAAAGTGTACAACGTACGAGAAATATTAAATCTATAGTTGTTACGAGCATTGCAGAAAACGAAGGCAAAACCACAGTTATTGTTAACATTGCAATCGCACTTGCTGCTATTGGCAAGAAGGTTGTTCTGGTAGATTCGGACTTAAAACTGCCTGCTGTACATAACTTCTTTAAGCATTTAGATATCAAACCGCAAAATGATATCTCTGCCTATATTGCAGGTAAAACCGATTACAATTCGATTATTATGCACGATAGCACAACAAATGTTAATGTTATATGCGGAAAAACTAAGCATTACAATACTGCAAAAACGCTCAGCAATGAGCGATATAAACAACTTATTAAACGCCTGCGTGAAGAACATGACTTTGTACTTATTGATTCGCCACCGGGAGGCGTTGCTATTGACGCAGAAACGATTTGCGAGTTTTGTGACGGCATGCTTTTTGTAGTGCGCCAAGACTACGCATATGTTGAAGCAATAAATGATTATGTTATAAACTTTGACGAAAATAAGATGATTGGCTGTATTTTCAATGATATATCTGAATTAAGACCGTTAAAGAACATAAAAGAGCCAAATGAAGAACAATAAAGCCAGAAAGCATAGGAGGTGATCGCTTGAATAACAAAAATACAAATGTAAAAAACATTGGTGAAGATAACATAGGCAGTATTCTTTATACTCTATCGGATATTATAAAAACCACCAAGCAGCACATTGCAGTCTTTCTTATAATAATGATATCGTTTATGGTTGCATATTCAGGTTACGCCGTTTTTATGACTAAGCCTATGTACCGTTCATCCGCAACCTTTTCGATTGTTCCGCTCATTTCAAGCGATTCAAAAAGCGGAACTTCAGTTTATAAGTTTAACTATGTTTCATCTTTTGCCCAACAAATGAGCGATACATTTCCGTATGTAGTACAGTCAGACAATCTGCGTCAAGCAATACAGTACGATTTAGGCAGAGGTATGAACGCCAGTATAACCGCAAACCCGGTTGTAAAATCAAATATTATCCAAATAAATGTGGAAAGTACATCTGCCGATGATTCTTATGATGTAATGCAGTCATTTTTGAAAACTTTCCCAAGGCTATCCGAATACATAATAGGCGACACTAGGATAAATATAATATACCAATCTAAAAAGCCTACTGAACCGTATAATAAGTTTATCGTTTGGTCCAACCTGTTTACGGGTGCAGTTGCGGGTCTTATAGTTAATTTGGTGGTATTTTATCTTTGGTCGCTTAGAGTTGAGATAATACATGATAAAAATGATATTACCTATCAGCTTAACAGTCACTCTATCAGCGAAATACCGCATATTACAATAAAACGCAACAGTAAAAACAAGAGCGGAGCTTCAAAAATATCTTTTACCGATTCCATTTTTATAGAAGCTATGAGGCTTGCAAGAAAGCGAATACTTGAATATATGGGTGAAGATGATAAAGTACTTGCTATAACTGCAACTGCTAAAAAAGAAGGAAAAACTACTGTGGCTTTTTCGCTTTCTAAAGTATTTGCAGACAATGGGCACAAAACACTTTTAATAGATATGGATTTCTCTAACAGGGCACTTCAGGGCTACTTACTTAAAGCTCCAGATAAATGCCGAGGAATAACCAATTATGTCACAGGTAATGCGGAATATGATGATGTCATTAAACATTACAGAGAAAACTTCCATGTTGTATTTGCCGGAAATAAGAGCGTTAAATACACTAATCCAAAGTTTGCCGAGTTCTTTAACAAGGTTCGTGAGGAATATGACTACATTATTGTTGATATGCCGTCCTGCAAGCTGATACCAAGTGCAGCAGTGATTGCCGACCTATGTGATGATTTGCTGTTTGTTGAAAAGTGCAACCATTCTACAATCACTGATATTAAGAATGCCCTCAAATATGTACTCTACAGTAAAGCTAAGTTCATTGGTTTTATTCTTAATGACTACAATCCATCTGTAACCGGTTACGGTTACGGTCGATACGGATACTCAAGATATGGATATGCAGGCGGTTATAGGCGATACAGCTATGGATACCGTAAAGGCTACGGATACGGTTATTCCAAGCGCTATGGAAAGTACGCAAGCAAATATACAAGTAAGTATTTTGAAGAGCCGGAAAACAATAAAAAATAATAGCAAAAGAGCCGTTCAGTCGAACGGCTCTTTTACTTTGCTATAAGGCATATTTTTTCAAATACATTTTATACTCTTCATTAAACTCTGAATTGGTTGAAGATTTGATGCCCTTTAAGAACTTATGTGGGTTGATTTTTGACGAATTGCGCTGAATAGTATAAACTGCTATATTTGAACAATGGTCCGATATGCGCTCGTAATCGGCCAGAATATCGGAGTACACAAACCCGAGACTCACTGTGCATCTTCCCTCTTTTAGACGGTTCACATGACGGTCTTTAAGCTCATAATTAAGCTTATCAATAACCTGTTCGAGCGGTTCAACTAGCAAAGCCTCCCCAATATCATCGCTAATAAATGATTTCTTTGTTATGTTTATTATCTCAATTAAAGCCTTGGTTATAACGCCAAGTTCTTCTTTTGCGTCATCTGAGAACACTATGTTCTTTTCTTTTATTTCCGTCCCTCGCTGGCATAGGTTAAGCGCATGGTCTCCGATACGCTCGAAATCATTTATACTATGAAGTAATCGTGCCACCGTATGAGATTCTTCAGATGATATGTTATGGCTTGAAATCTTTACAAGATATGTGCTGAGCTTGTCCTCATATTTATCCGTAAGCGTTTCAGCCTCTCTCACGCTTTCAATAACTGATTCATCATAATTATAAATCGTATCAATAGCGCTTGATACCGCATCACAAGCAATCTGGGCCATTTCATTTACAAGTCTTCGGCACTCTGCAATCGCAATAGGTGGGTTATTAAACAAACGCTCGTCCAAAAATACGGTATGCTTTTCAGCCTTGTCACTCTTAATAGTCTTTCTGCAAAGAGCAACTATAGGTTTTTTAAGCGGAGTAAACAAGATGGTATTTGCAATATTGAACAAACTGTGCACCACAGCTACCCCGAAAATGCTTATCGGAATATTTAATAAATCGGGTTTTACAAGCATAGCCACATAGAGAAGTATTATGTATAATATACCGCCGAAAGCATTGGTGTAAAAATGCATTGCAACTACCCGCTTAGCATTTTTGTTTGTGCCTATGCTTGATATAAGCGCTGTCATACATGTTCCGATGTTAGCGCCTATTATGAGCGGTATTGCCATTTGATAAGTTATTGGGTTATCGGTTGAAAATGCCGAAAGCGCAAGTGCTTGAACAATAGCTACCGTTGCTGCTGAAGACTGAATAATACCTGTAAATACAACCGAAGCTAAAAGTGCTACTATTGGGCTCTTAAAAGCAGTTAAAATCCTTGTAAAAGAGGGATCATCCTTAAATGAGCTCATAGAACCACTCATCATCTGCATTCCTGCCATCAAAACCGCAAAACCTAAAAGTATCATACCAAGGTTGCGATGCTTTGACTTCTTTGAAACCATTCTTAATACTATGCCGAAAAAGGCAAGTATCGGCGCAAATGTTGAGGGTCTTAAAAGGACCAAAAAGAAATTATCACCCGAAACACCGCTGAGCGTTAATATCCAGGCAGTCAGCGTTGTGCCCACATGAGAGCCCATTATCATGCTGAATGTATCTGCAAAGTGCATTATTCCCGAGTTTACCAGACCTACAAGCATAACCGTCATCGCAGAGGACGATTGAATAGCTATTGTAATTCCCGCTCCCAGAATAAAACTCAGAAATCCGTTTTGCGTAACTTTTTTAAGCGTGCTCTCAAGCTTTCCGCCTGCCATCTGCTCAAGCCCTGATGACATTGTATTCATACCGTAAAGGAAAAACGCAAGTCCTCCCACAAGGGTAGCAAATACAATTAAAACTTCTGTTGCTGACATTTATTCACCCCTTGAATTAAAAGTCTGTTTTCTTAGATATATATTCTTTCAACTTAGATATCGGTATGCGCTCTTGTACCATAGTATCCCTATCTCTGACTGTTACGCAGTTATCCGTTTCAGAATCAAAATCGTAGGTTATACAAATCGGAGTTCCTATTTCGTCCTCACGGCGATATCTCTTGCCGATTGAGCCGGCATCATCGAAATCTACCATAAAATAATGTGAAAGTTCGTTTTTGATATCAATCGCCTTATCTGACAGTTTTTTAGAAAGCGGTAATACTGCAGCCTTAAATGGTGCTAACGCCGGATGAAGCCGTAAAACCACTCGTTTATCTCCCTTTTCATCGGTTTCTTCATCGTAAGCGTTGCAAAGAAATGCAAGTGTTACACGGTCAGCACCGAGCGAAGGTTCTATTACATAAGGAATATAGCGTTCGTTAGTTTCAGGATCAGAGTATTCAAGCGGTTTACCCGAATGTGTCGCATGCTGTTTAAGGTCATAATCTGTCCTATCCGCAACACCCCAAAGCTCTCCCCAACCGAACGGGAATAAAAACTCAAAATCGGTTGTAGCTTTAGAATAAAAAGCGAGCTCCTCTTTTTCGTGGTCACGAAGCCGCAAAGACTCTTCTTCTATGCCTAAGCTTATAAGCCAATCATGGCAATATGAACGCCAATACTTAAACCACTCAAGGTCTGTTCCCGGCTTGCAGAAGAACTCAAGCTCCATCTGCTCAAACTCACGAATACGGAAAATAAAGTTTCCGGGTGTAATCTCGTTTCTGAATGATTTACCTATCTGCCCCACGCCAAACGGCAGTTTTTTTCTTGTGGTGCGCTGAATGTTATTAAAGTTTACAAATATACCCTGCGCTGTTTCAGGGCGAAGATAGAGAGTATTTGTACTGTCTTCCGTAACACCCTGAAATGTTTTGAACATAAGGTTAAACTTGCGTATGTCGGTAAAATCATGAGAACCGCAATCAGGGCAGACAATGCCGTGCTCTTTTATATAATCTTGCATTTGCGTATCACTCATTGAAGCAGGGTTATCAGAAAGACCGTTTTCTGCCACATAATCTTCAATAAGCTTATCTGCACGGTGCCTGGTTTTGCATTGGCGGCAGTCCATAAGCGGGTCTGAAAAACCGCCCAAGTGCCCTGAGGCAACCCAAGTTTCAGAGTTCATAAGAATTGCACTATCGAGCCCTACATTGTAAGGATTCTCCTGAACAAACTTCTTCCACCAAGCACGCTTTACATTATTCTTAAGCTCAACACCCAAAGGACCATAATCCCATGCGTTTGCAAGTCCACCGTATATTTCGCTTCCTGCATATATAAAGCCACGACCTTTACAAAGCGCGACTATCGTTTCCATACTTTTTTCTTCTGTGTTCATTAGAAGACCTCCAAGACAGATTTCACACATATTATACTAAACAAAAACGCAAAAAATGTCAACCTAAAAATGTCCTTATACTTGACATATTTTAGAGTTTAGTTTATACTTTTTTGTGAGAAATACCGAAAGATTAGCGAGGTAATATATAAATGTCTGAAAACAAGTTTTTAGAATATAAGGGTAAACCCATTGTTAGAAAAGGCAATGAGATTTACTATGGCGATATGAGCGAAAGCTTTGTTGTACGCTTTGAGATTCTATCTTACGGGAAAGAAGGCAAGCTTGATATTGCCGATAAAGTAAGCATTCAACTGCTTGATAGCAATACAGATGCTGATATGAAAGACCGTGTAAAGAAAGAAAGCGTTAAAGATAATCTTTTTGATGCGCTCGATCTCGGTTTTACCTGGCTCGAGAGGGCGCTGAAAGGATAAGTGTCTTACAGAAGTTGAAAATGGGGGGAAAAATAATGTCGTTAGGATTTAGAAAAAGCCTTTTCGGGTTTAACTGCGATGATGTAGTAGCCTATATCGAGAAAACTCATAAAAATTATACCGAAAAAGAAATTGTATTAAACGAACAAATTGAAGATTTGAAGAGTGAAAGCAATTCTATAAAAGAACAACTGCTTGAAGTGACAAAGGAAAAAGCTGAAATCGAGGCAAGGCTTAAAGAGTTTACCGATAAATACGAAGAAATGGAACGCCTTTCAAAGAATATTGGCAAATTATATTTAGTGGCAAAATCCAATGCCGAGGCTATTATGAAAGAGGCAAATGAGTGCGCTGATATTTCTCGCAAAGAAGTCCAAAAGAACATAAGCTCTATTGACGGCGCTCATAGTAAGCTTTCCAGTGTTAAGGAAAGTATAGTTAATACATCCGCCCAATTTGCAAGGGATATTGATACTCTTACAAAGTCTTTGGATGATGCACGAAACACAATAGAAAATCACAATTTGGAAATAGTAAAAAGCGAAGAAGATTACAGAGAGCTTATAAAGGTTTTATCAAATGAATGAGTACTATATAAACTCAAAGGACCTAAAACAATTATGTCCCCGATTGAGTGTCGGGGACCGTGTTTTTTTAAGCGGCGAGGTTTTTACCGCCCGTGATGCGGCGCACAAAAGAATATTTGAGCTAATTAAAAACGGTAAGGCGCTTCCCTTTGAGATTAAAAACTCCGTTATATATTATGCAGGACCCACTCCAACACCCAAAAACCTTGCAATCGGCAGTTGCGGACCTACTACATCTGCTCGAATGGATAAATATACTCCCCTGCTTTTAGATATGGGCCTTACAGCTACTATAGGCAAAGGTGAGAGAAGCGAAGAAGTAATTAAATCAATAGTCAAAAATAAGTCGGTTTACCTATGTGCGCTAGGCGGAGCCGGTGCACTCGCTGCCAAACATATAACCGCTTGTGAAGTTATAGCATTTGAGGATCTCGGATGCGAATCGATTAAAAAGCTTACATTTAATAATTTTCCTTTAATTGTAGGAATAGACTCATCGGGAAACAGCATTTTTTAGTTTATAAAAAGTTCGGAACTACAGTTCCGAACTTTTTCTTCATTTTATAGTTTTGAATATCCAAAGCTGTTTACTATCGCATCAACCTTAACTTTTTGTTTACATAGCGGACACTCATGCGAATCGTAGCTTAAATAATCAGGCAAATCTTTCGGGTTAAATACCGAATTGACCTCTACACCGCCGCAATTTTCAACGGTTGCGAATATTGCCGACACTCCGGCAACCTCACCGCCATAATACCTTACCGCCTCAATAGCCGAAAGAGCCGTATAACCCGTGGTTACCGATGCCGCCAAAACTAAAACATGCTTTCCTACAATAGAATTAACGAGATTATCACGAAAGATAAGCTGGCTTCCCGAAGTATGCTCGGGTGTTACAACATAAATGGTTTTATGTGCATTAAGATTTATAAAATCATTTCGTGTCAGTGCCTCGGCAATACATGTTCCGATTACTTCCGTACCGTCAAGACAAAGAATTGTATCAACGATTGTATTAAGCGAATAATAAGAAACTAGTGTTTCCGCAACCGCTTTTGCCTCAGAAAGCCGAGTTTTTTGAGTAGTAACATCTATATAATAATTAGTGTGAGAATGTCCGGTTGCAAAATGACCTTTGGTTACGCGCAAAAAGAGATTTTTATTCTTTGTTCTGATTTTATATGAATTGTTTGTAAGCATAAAGCAACTCCTTTATTTTTATATGTCCATTCTACTTTATTCTTATAATAAAAGCAAGTTTTATTATCTTTCCTCGTTTTCTGCAACCCGTCTTGTTTCGTGAACAGTACCCTTTTTGTGATGCGGCGGAGCATAAATTGTATAGATTTTAAGCGGTACACTGCCAATATTCTTAATGTTGTGCCATGTTCCTGCCGGAACCATAATGGCATAATCGCTGTTTACTCTCTTTTGGATATTAAGATTTTCCGCACTGCTACCCATAAGAACTTGCGCACAACCGTTTTCTATGCGGATAAACTGGTCATTATCGGGGTGCTTTTCGAGTCCCACTTCATCACCAACCGGAATAGACATAAGCGATACCTGCAAATATTCCCCTGTCCACAAAATCCTGCGATAATACGGGTTTTGGCATGATGTGTTTGCAATGTTTGAAATAAGCGGCTCATTCCCGTAATCTATTCTATTATTTTGTTCCATAAAACCACCCCTTATATAACTCTATTAAATTATATTAGGAGGTGATTGTTAAAATGCAAAATAAAAGATTTTATTTCCGAATAAAATAATAATACTTATCGTCTTTGTGTGACTGTATGTACCCGCCGTCAAGAATCATATTGTATGATGCTGCATTTTCGATATAGCAACGAGCATAAACTTTAACTTTAAGTTCACGCTCTGCAAAATCAGATAGTGCGGTAAACGCCGATTTTCCTATGCCCTTACCATGATATTCCGGAAATATCCTGCAACCTACTTCTGCAGAATCTGCGGTAAAGTTCCAAATTATCCCCTCGCCTATCATATCAGAGTCGGCAGAAGTTCTTATGGCAAAATTAAGAGAATCACCTGCTTTAATATCGGTCATAGTCAAATCATAAAAAGTATTCTCATCGATTTGCCCTATAATATCTTCATCATCCCTATAATCATAGCCCCAAAAACGGTTGTTTTCTACATCGATATTAAGCTTTAAATATGCCTTTCTATCACTGATTCTAAGCTCCGTAAGAAAAATATTTTCAAAGTTTATAATCGGCATACCAGATATCCTTGCCGCTGGTGAGTTTATATGCACAAGATACTTGTTAACTCTGCCAATAGGATGGTATTGCATTTTTGAAATACGAATACCGGGGTCTCCCGAGTCATCTTCCCTGTTTATAATTACGGGGCTTTTAGCTGTTTGTTTTGCAATCAGTTTTACAAACTCTTGATACATTGTAGGATATATGCCGTCATACTGCCTAAGCGCCTTCTCAACATGAATAAGCAGCATATCCCCTACTATTTCTCCGATACTAAGTGCAGCATATTTACCGTCAATTATAAGGCAGGCGGCATACAAATCAAGTTCTTTATATGCATCCAGCAGTTGTATTGTCTTTTTAAGCTCTGTTTTCTCAAACTCGTTTGCATCGGCATGTTCGGATTTGTAACAGGAGAGCATTTCGAGTATGCCGTCACGGTCACTATCGCTTAACAATCTGACATCCGGTTTGCCATAAAGGCGATTAAACTTATTTATATGATTTCGTTGTCCTTTATACTTTCTACCGTTAAAAGTTAGTGTTTCATGGAATGAGTATATGTAATCACTCCAGCGGATTTCATATGCACTCATTGCCGGTTGCAAGCGCCAGTCCTCTTTAATAATTTCAAGTGTATTATCGTCAATCTCGTAAAAGCGAAGAGGCAATTTATTGTACGAGGTATACTC
>JAFXNY010000039.1 GCA_017529165.1 Clostridia bacterium | reverse complement strand
GTTTATTTTATTATTCATTTTAGGCGTTGTATTGGAAATGATTTTTGATGAAAGAAAAAGACTGTTAAGAGAACTTGAAGCGGCAGAAGATGATGAACTTAATGCGGAGCTTGAAAAAAGCCGTAAAGAATTTGCACTGCGCCTTATAAACGGTGAGCACAAGCAAGAGACCGCGGAGCTTAAAGCAAAGCTTGACAGATTCAAAAAGCAGAACGACATACTAAAAGCTGTTATCGAGGTTGAGCGCGAACGGCGAGAGAAAGCCGAGAGCTTTATAAAAAATGACCGCCGGTGAGAGGCACCAAACGGTCAAAGAACAGAAAATGTCCAAGGACATTATAACCTTGGAGAAAGGAAATGTCAATGATTAAAACTATAAGCGGATGTGTAGATTGTGGACTGCCTTGTATGGGCCACGCTTGCCCTAACTATGAGGTTGAAGTTTATGCGTGTGACGATTGCGAATCGACACAGAGAGATTTATACGATATAGACGGTAATTTATATTGCGGAGAGTGTGTTTTATCGCACCTTCCGAAGGTATGTAATTAGGAGGTGTGGTAATGGGTAATATGTCAGTATATAGACAAATGGTGAGTTCTGAAGAATCATTATTTGCGGTTTTAAAAAATGAAATCGGTATGAAAACATCCTGTGTGCCGTTTGGGGTTAAAGCGATTGATGCACTTTCTTCCCTCGGTACCCTCGGAGAGACAGAAGCACTAAAAGCCGCGAACACCTTTCTTGACAACTTACAGACATTGCAGCAGGGCGGCATTACAGCGGAAGATTATGACAAAATAGATTTTGTTAAAAGAGGTAAGGTTATAACCATAACCGCAAGGGTTGAGGCGTTTTTGCGCGCAGCCGCAAGAAAAGGTTACAGGATAATCGACACAATAACAGCTGTGCCTAAAGAGGATGCCGACACTACTTATTACAAAGAAAACTTTTATAACGGCGACATAATCTATACTCTCGAGGATAGGCGCTTTCAAGCGGACAGAGACATAAAAGCCGAGCGAGTTATAGGAAATTACTTCAAAAAATATCTATGTCGTCTTGATGTTACCGAGATATCAAGCGGCAAGCGGTTGCTCATGACTGTTTGTGAAATGTCAAATGATGAATTGCTTGAGATCTCCAAAACCAGTGAGCAGGGCTTTTATAAAGTCCGTTGGGAGAAATATACCGATAATTACGGTAAAGAGCGTAAGAAAAAGGTTGTAACCGATGAACTTAATCCCGATTCCTTTTGGTGTAAGTGGACCGGAGAAATGGTAAAGAAAACCATCATACGCCGGGCACTTAAAAGAGTTAAAGAGGTTTTGCCGGAACTCAAGGATACTATATATGCCTTCGAGCGTGAACCCGAGGAAGAAATTTCACCTACACCCAAAGAAATAGATATACCGCCTATTTCAGAGCCGGAAATAGAAATAAAGGTTAATCTTAACAAGCTTACCGCTGAGCAAAAGGCGGATGTAAAAGAAACGCTTGAATTATTCAAAGCAAATCCCAAGCTTGCAAAGGATAAGACCACAGAAATGAAAATAGCGCTTCAAAACGGTAAGCCGGTTGAGGAGGTTATAAATGAAGAGTATCCTGCGATTATGAATATAAAGCGCAGCAAGACTCTGTGGCCGGAAATATCCGGATACTTTAAGGAGAACGCCAATGAAGAAAGTAAACCTTAAGCAAGGCACCCTTAAATGGGATATAGCGAGGCAAACGCGCATCGGCGGCAGTGAAGTGTTTGACATTGTGAGATATTACGCGACCGAACAGGAACTTCAAAACTGCGGTATAAATGCAGAACTCTTTAAGGAGGAAAAGCCTTTCTCTTCCGTATGGGCATTATATCACAAAATACTTGATGACGGAGAGTATCAAAGAGAGGAATTGCCGCCTGAGTTCGCGGAATACGGTCACGCGGTGGAGCCTTACGGTCTTTATGTCTTGCAAAAAGGTCGAAGCAAACGCCTTAAGTCCGGTGAAGTATATGCAGACGACCGGCTTATTGCAAGCCTGGATATATCAGGTGTTGCGGAAGAAATAGACATAAGGCCTTTTGACAGAGGCGAAGGCACACCGCAAATCGGGCAAAAATTTGTGTGCGAGCAAAAAAGTATGATGCCGCAAATGGTTAAAAACGGTATTCCGTATAAGTATCTGATACAAGCTCAGTATCAGCTTATTGCCACAGGCGCACAGTTTTACATACTTCAAGTAATGGTGCTTGAGAACGATACCATATTTGAGCGCGGAAAGATTGTTCAGATGTCACTTAAAAAAAGAAAAGAATATCTTACCGATAAACTCTCTGTATCGCATTATTACTTTGCACCTAACGAACACCTTGCCGCACTAATTAAAACTTGCCTTGAACGGTTTTTCTTGGCAGTTGATGAGCGCAAAGAGCCGACACCGTTTATTGAGACTGACTCTCAAAGAAATATTATACACAGTATACGGTGTAACTCTCTTTTTAGTAAAGACAGAGTAATCGACCCCGATATATCCTTAGCTTGCTATATTGGAATTAAACAAAAAGCCGATGCAGCCGAGCAAGAGCGTAAAGACATACTACAAAAATTTGTTGAGTTGGCAAAGGATTTAAACGGATGCAAATTTAAGGACAGGAACGGCAATACAGCACAGTTTTCCGCCTCCGGTGCGTTTCTTGTAAAGGAGGCAAAAGAATGAGCGAGCGATTAAGCCTAAGACCATATCAGCAAGCGGCTGTGGATAACGCTGTAAAGATGTTAGAGGAGCGAAGCAACTCTTTAATAGTTGCCGGTACAGGAGCTGGTAAAACAATAATGATGGCGGCGGCTATCGGTAAGTTCTTCGGTGGCTTTTATGCCGTTCATAAAAGGAGACCGCATGTTCTGGTTTTAGTGCATAGAACGGAAATACACGACCAGAATCACACCAAGTTTTCTAAAGTGTGCCCGGAAATACAAACAAGCGAAATTACTGCCGGCAGAAAGAGCTTACACGGATATGTGCACTTTGGAATGTTGCAAACTGTTGTAAATCTGCTTGATGATTTTGCGACCGCCGGAAGTTTCTTTGACCTTGTTGTAATTGACGAGGCGCACCACGCAAAAGCCTCTACATATGAGCGAATTATCGAGTGGAATAAAACCGGTAATCAGAATATGTTTCTTTTAGGCGTAACGGCAACGCCGAACAGAGGAGACAAGCTACCGCTTATAGAGTTATTTGATAATTACTATCAGATAACAACACGGTACTTAATGGACAGCCATTATCTTGTCAGGCCTAAGATGATCGATGCCACACCGGCATTCAAAACACCTGACGGCGAACAAAAAGGTCACCTTTCCCGAAACTGCCGAATTGACGATTTTGAGGGAAGAAATCTTATAAGCGAATTGTGCCATAGGTATGTAGAGTTAATGCAACCCGGACAGACAATAATATTTGCACCCTCTCATGAGTTTTGCGAAGTTATATACGATGAACTTAAATTTATGGGTAGGCATCCGGCATATTTATCTCTAAACATTGATGACGATACCAGACGGGAAACTATAAACCGGTTTACAGAAGGCCAATACACCGAACTAATTAATGTAGATATTTGTACAGAAGGCTTTGATTATCCTGAACTTCGTAATCTTGTTGAATTCGATACAAACGGAACACACGGGCAATGGGTTCAGAAGGTTGGCAGAGTGCTCCGGACGGCACCAAATAAGACAAGTTGCACCGTTATTGATTTCGGCGGAAATATTGACCTATATCCTGATGGTGTTGAAACCACTGTGAATTTAGAAGGTGTTGTTAAAAAAGCAAAAGGCGAACACCTTACAGATTCAGATTTTTTCGATATAAGGCGTGCTAAAAAAGAACGATTAACAGGTGAATATGAATTCAATGGCAAAGAACAGTATACACCTTATCATCCACCAAAAGGTTTTGAAACGGTATCTGACAAAGATGTCGGCGTAGTCCTGTCCGCATGCGGCGATAAATATGACTGTATTATCGTTCCAAAGGGTGAACAATACGCTGCATACATAACCGATAAAATCAACATTACAGACCTGTTAAGCGGAGATTTCGGAACAATAGCAGGAAAGGTTGCTGACAAGTTCAAGGATATTGAACAGCAGGACAAACCTATAAGCAAAATGCAAATAAGTTTGCTTGCGCCGGAATACTCAACAGCGGCTATGAATTGGTATCAGGCGAACTGTTGTATTGCTTGGAAAATATGGAAAGACGAAATATTAGGAGAGCGCAGAAATGAAAAATCCAAAATGCAACGATACGCGTGAATGTTTTGCAAAAGTCAAAGATAAAGGTGAAAGATGTTGTTCTATTCTTAGTAGCACATATGATTTAGACGGTCAGTGCCGTTTTTGTAAAGCAAAGCGCGGAATAAAGAAAAATGACAGAAATAAAAAGCAAAATTAAGGATATATCAAGGTCTTTAAGCGGCGAATGTACCCTTACGCTTACCGTGCCGGAACATTCATTATCTGCGCTTGAACAGTATGCAGATAAAGAATTGACTATAAGGTTAACAAGGTATAGGCTAAAACGAAGTAAAGATGCTAATAATTACTTTTGGGAGCTATGCGGTAAACTATCGGCGAAGATACGCATACCACCGGATGATATATACCGAGAACTTATAAAAGGCGTAGGCGGAAATTATGAGGTTGTGCCTATTCGTAATGATGCTGTTGACACATGGATTAAAAACTGGGAGAGTCGAGGTATCGGGTGGGTATGTGAAACTACACCGAGCAAGCTTGAAGGGTACACAAATGTACTCACATATTATGGCTCTTCGGTATATAATACAGCGCAAATGAGCCGACTTATAGAGTTGATTATCACAGAATGTAACAATGCCGGTATAGAAACAGCTACACCGGAAGAATTATCAAGAATAGTGGAGGACTAAAAAATGAATTGGAAAGAACGTAAATATTTGAAAGAGGTTATGAAAAAAGTTAAGGAGGACTTATCAAAAAAACATGGCGGCATCAATTGGGAACCTAAAAAAAAGACACACTGTGTAACCTATAAAGGTATTATTGCCGCACAAAGTGAAATTAACTATCACATAAATATGTATGATGCCAAAACAAAGAAGCGTAT
>JAFXNY010000006.1 GCA_017529165.1 Clostridia bacterium | reverse complement strand
GACGAAGTCTTGTATATCATCATTGCGAAAGATTGATACACGGCAAAGCCGTGATGATATACAGCCCTACGGGCTGATGATATACCAATGCTTTTGCAATGGATAAAAAAACCTCATTGCAAAAACAACGAGTTTTTTTGCTCCTATGGGCAGATTCGAACCCCTGACCCAAAATGGATAATAACTGCCAATTTTTTCTATGTTTTTATATCATATTTCTGCGAGAAAATCAAGCATTTTTTCTTTTTCCGTCATAAAACTATCCTCTATCGCCGATTTATTTATATAATATTTTACACTACAAAGTATAATACCGCAAGTAAATATTTGCTTTAAGGACTTTAAAGGGCATAATCTGCTTTCAAGCCGCAGATTATGCCCCTTATAGATGCTGATTGAAATCTATTATTTGTCGTCTGCTTCGCAGATGGTTTTGCGGGTTTGAAGAATCGACGACGGCGTTACTGAAAATTCATCAAGTCCCCATTCTAAAAGCATAGGTATCAGTTTTGTGTTTGCCGCCGCTTCACCGCACATACCCACAGGTATTCCTGCGGCTTTTGCGTTTTTAATAGTCATTTCTATTGCACGAAGCACACTCGGCTTAAACGCATCGTAAAGATGCGATACCTTTGCATTACCCCTATCAACTGCCATTGTATATCCGGTAAGGTCATTAGTACCTATTGAGAAAAACGCCGCTTCACGAGCAAGCAGGTCTGATATTATAGCGGCGGAAGGTGTTTCCACCATAATTCCAACGGGAACGCTCTTATACTCTATTCCCTCCGATTTCAGCTCCGCCTCGCACTCGGTAATCAGCGCCTTTGCCGCACGGATTTCCTCTATTTCGGTTACAAGAGGTAACATAATTTTTATATTACCGTATGCCGCCGCACGAAGAAGCGCCCTGAGTTGTGTTTTAAAAAGCGGTTTATTATCAAGACAATATCTTATTGCTCTATGGCCTAAAAACGGATTTTCTTCCTTTTCAATAGAAAGATAATCAATCGCCTTATCCCCACCGATATCAAGTGTTCTTATAATTACTTCCTTACCGCCCATTATCTTTGCAACGGTAGAATACGCCTCAAACTGCTCCTGCTCTGTCGGAGCGGAAGTCCTATCCATAAACAAAAACTCTGTTCTGAAAAGTCCTATTCCCTCGCCGCCGTTTTGAAGCACCGTTTCGGCATCCGCCGCTTTGCCTATATTACCGTAAACATACTTTTTTATGCCTGATTTTGTAACAGTAGGCTTATTGAAATAAACATTAAGGCTTTCTTTTTCCTTAATATACTCTTTTTGCTTTTGCTCATACTCATTTATCTTCTTGGTATCGGGATTTGTAAACACTTCGCCCCTGAAGCCGTCAACAATAAGAGTATCGCCGTTTATTATGCTGTTTAAAGCGTCCGGCACAGAGAGTGCCGCCGGTATTCCCATAGCACGAGCAAGAATAGCACTGTGACTCGTAACACCGCCTACTTCTGTAACAATCGCCGCCACATTTTCTTTTTTTATCTGACTTGTCATAGACGGCGTAAAATCTTTTGCTATAAGTACAGAGCCTTTTTCGACTTTGCTTATATCGATTTTCTTAACACCCAAAAGCAATTCGAGGATACTGTCTCTTATATCCTTTACATCCGATGCCCTTTGGCGCATCATTTCATCTTCCATACCTGCGAACATATCATAGAACATTTTAAATACCGCATCAGCCGCAGCTTCGGCAACCAAACCGGCATCAATTTGCTCATTTATGCCTGAAAGCATAAATGGATCGTTAAGCATAGTAAGATGACCTTCGAGTATTTCGGCCTCCTTTTCACCGGCACTGCTTTTAAGCGACTCAACTATTTCGGTAGTTTCTTTAATAAAGCTATCTACTGCGTTTTGAAGCCTGCTCTTTTCAGCCTCGGCACCGGCATATCGAACAGACGAATAATCGAGGTTTGCGTCTTCTATTATTACGGCTTTACCTATACCGTAACCGTTTGACGCCCCTATTCCTTTTAACATATACTACTCCTTATTCAAACAGGCGGATAACCAAAGATTACCCGCCCTTTAAAGTTTATTCTTCGCCGAAGCCGGACTCTATCATTTCAGCCGCCTGAGCCAATGCCGCCGCCTCTTCTTCGCCGTTTGCCGTTACGGTGATTTCACTGCCGCACTTAATGCAGGCAGACATAATCATCATAATACTTTTTGCATTTATATCCCTGTCGCCGAATTTAATCGTAACATCACAAGGGTATTTTGACATAGCGTTTACAAACACCTGAGCCGGGCGCATATGAAAGCCCATTTTATTCTTTATAGTAAAATCCTTAGATACCATTTTTTACTCCCTTAATTACGCTTTTTTCTTTTTTAAAAGTGTGAGAACGAGTGCACCTGCAACGGAGCCTACAACCAAAGCGCCTATATAACCGAGCGGATTGGTAACAACGGCAAAGGTGAATATACCGCCGTGAGGAGCAGGACACGCACAGCCGAGCCTACCATACAAGAGGGTATTACTCTGATAGGATCAGATGCTGCGTAAGGAATAGCGCCTTCGGTTATAAAGCAAAGTCCCATAAGGTAGTTAACAGGGCCGTTCTTACGTTCTTCGGCAGTCCATCTGCTCTTAGCAAATGTTGTTGAGAGAGCTATTGCAATAGGAGGTACCATACCGCCTATCATAACAGCCGCCATTATCCAGGTATTTCCATCCGCAATAGCAGCGGTACCGAATACATAAGCCGCCTTGTTGAACGGGCCGCCCATATCCGTTGCCATCATTGCCGCCAAAACAATGCTGAGAAGGAGCTTACTGCTGTTTCCGAGGTTGGAAAGCATAGTGGAAAGTCCGGTGTTGAGGTATCCTACTACCGGGTTTATCCAAATCATAAGAAGACCTATAAGCACGGTACCTAAAAGCGGATAAATGAACACGGGTTTGATACCGTCCATAGCCTTAGGCATCCAATTAAATGCTTTTTTAAGAAGAAGCATAATAAGACCTGCCGCAAAGCCTGCGAAGAGAGCGCCTAAGAAACCGGAAACCGCGTTACCGTCGCCAACGAGATTTTTGCCCTCGATAAGTGACTTGAATGTAAAGCCGTTTGCAGCTATAAAGCCGCCTACAATACCGGGCAAAAGTCCGGGGCGGTCTGCGATAGACATTGCAATATATCCCGCAAGTATCGGCAACATAAACGAAAATGCCGCTTTACCTATCCAGAAAACTATTGCCGCAACCGAGTTTGTAAAGCCGAAGGTTCCACCTACATTTGCGTTGCCTGCGATAGTATCAATAAGAAATCCGAGTGCTATAAGCACGCCGCCGCCTACTACGAAAGGAAGCATATGCGATACACCGTTCATAAGGTGCTTATAAACCTTGCGGCCGAAGCTCTCTTGCTCATCCGAATCGTCTGATGTATCAGCGCCGCCCTCTGATTTATAAATCGAAACATTTCCCGAAAGCGCTTTTTCTATCAGCTCCTTCGGCTTATTGATACCGCTTGAAACCGAAGTTTTAAGAACAGGTTTGCCGTCAAACCGAGCCATTTCCACATTTCTGTCCACAGCACAGATTATAGCGTCACACTCGGCAATCTCCTTCTTTGTAAGAACATTTTTAGAGCCGCCTGAGCCGGCAGTTTCAACCTTGATTGTAACACCCATTTCCTTTGCGGCTTTTTCAAGCGCCTCAGCCGCCATAAATGTATGAGCAATACCGGTAGGGCAAGCGGTAACAGCCAACAAGCGATATCCGCCCTCTTTTTTCTCCTCTGTCTTCTCTTCGGGATACTTTTCCGCTTCTGCGGCATCAATGATTTCCAAAAACTCTTTACTGTCCTTCGCCGCGCGCAGTTTAGCGCAGAACTCGCCATCCATAAGCATTACCATAAGGCGAGAAAGCATCTCTAAATGCTTATCACCGTCTGTTCCTGCGGCTATCATAAAGAGAATGTCGGAAGCCCTTCCGTCCGGCGCATCATAATCAACGCCTGTCGGCACGGTTATTGCCGAAAGTCCCGGTGTTTTTACGCTTTCCGATTTTGCGTGAGGAACTGCTATGCCTTCACCGATTGCGGTTGAGCCCTGCTCTTCTCTTTTAAGTATAGCCTCTTTGTAAACCGCAACATCGTCTAGGTTGCCGGCCTTATCATGAAGTGATACCAAAAGGTCAATCGCTTCATCCTTTGTGCCGACATTTGCGCCAAGTTGAATTGCCTCATTTTTAAGTAAATCTACAATTCTCATTTTTTGCCTCCTGTTAGTTTATTTTTAATTTTTTATATGCGCTTTGTATATCTGAGGCTTCAGCTAACGCGTTGCAGAACGCTGTGGCATTTCCGCAAGCGGCGCCGAGCCTTAATGCGTGTGAAAAATCCCCTGTATCACTGTATCCGGCAATGAAACCGGCAACCATACTATCCCCGCTGCCGACAGTGCTGACTATCTTGCCCTCGATAATTCCGATATTTGTTACTTTGCCGTTTTCATCCAAAAGCGTAGCACCCTTTGAACCCCTTGATACCAAAACATTTTTAGCACCAAGCTCTTGCAGTTTTTTAGAATACAGGACTACATCTTCATCACTTTGCACCTTTACTCCGAACAGGTCGCCTAATTCGTGATGATTTGGCTTTATTAAAAACGGTTTGTATTTAAGAACCCTTAAAAGCAAATCGCCTGTTGTATCAACAACAAAGTTAACTCCCCTGCCGTCAAGCT
>JAFXNY010000038.1 GCA_017529165.1 Clostridia bacterium | reverse complement strand
TACCGCCAACTCTGTAACCGGCAACAATACCGTTTTTAGCACCGTTTTGAACAACAAACTCAAGTAATGTGCGCATAGTCTCCGATGTGCCTTTGGAAATTACCTGGCGTTTATACTCGGTAGATTTTACTTCTACTATTTTGCCGTCACTGTCAACTATTCTGTCAACTATATGCGGTTGCACAAGATAACCGCCATTTACTGCCGCCGCCGCTAAAGTTATCATTTGAATGGGCGTTACATTGAATGTTTGACCGAAAGAGGAAGATGCAAGCTCGGTAGGGCCCATTTTCTCTTCCTTGTGATATGTCGGCAGTGCCTCACCCGGCAGGTCTATGCCGGTTTTTTCGGTCATACCGAACGCCTTAAAGTACTTAGAAAACAGCTTTCCGCCGATAAGCTGACCTATTTGAATAAAAGCCGGGTTGCAGGAGTTTGAAATTGCTTGAGGCAGCGACTGCGTTCCGTGCCCGCCTGCATGGTGGCAGTGATAAGCGTTACCTGCAACTACGAATGTGTAATTACATGTAAAGGAGCTATTTGTATTTATAAGACCCTCTTCGAGTGCCGTTGAAGCCGTAAAAATCTTAAACACCGAGCCCGGTTCATAGGTATCGGAAACCGCCTTGTTACGCCATTGGCGGTTTAATAGCTCTTTGCGCAAAGCTGATTTTTCTTCCTCAGGTGCGGCTTCAATTTTACTTTCGTCTGCCGCCGAGAGAGTAAAAGGACTATTAGGATTAAAGTCACCGCTTATTGCCATACCGAGAATTGCACCGGTGTTTACATTCATAGCCATAACCGCACCGCGTTCTGCAATATTGTTTTCCTCAACTGCGGCGTCAAGGTATTTTTCGCAAACATACTGAACATATGAATCAAGGGTTGAAACAAGCGAATTGCCCTGCTTTGCCTCTTCTACCTTTTCATAGGTAAACGGCATATCTGTACCCTTTGCATTTTTTGCCGCAACCACTCTTCCGGCAACGCCTGTAAGCTCATTATCGTAGTAGCTTTCAAGACCGGCAAGACCTTGATTATCGTCCCCTACAAACCCAAGAACGCAGGATGCGAGCGAATCATTCGGATAATAACGCTTGGTTGTTTCGTCAAGACCGATAAACCGTGTTAGCTCAATATCTTTATTCTTTGATATAAACTCTCTTACTTTATCAGCAGTTTCTTTTTCGATTTTTTTCTTAATTATTACATAGTAAGATGTCTGATTTACTTTTTTCTCAATTTCGGCGGTGTCCAGACCGAGTATTTCGGAGAGTCCGCTTATTATTACCTCTCTTACCTTTTGTGCCTGCTGTCCGTCCTTTAATTTATTTATGCTGTTAGGCATAACATAGACTGTCCAAGCCGTAGCACTTGTGGCAAGCAGGTTCATATTTCTATCATAAATATTGCCCCTCGGCGCTGTTACAAGGCTATCGTAAAGCTGTTGTTCTGATGCCTTGCTCTGATACTCTTCGCCCTTGATTATCATAATATGAACAAGGCTTGCCGATGAAACAATAGCAAGGCAAAGAATAGCTATAATCATAACCACAAGACTTCTATTTCTCATTTGTTTATTAGGTTTAATAGCCATTTCTTCACCCTCCTTTTATAGTTCGAAAACGAGAGCAAAGAACTCACTCTACTCCCGTATTCATTGTTACTATTATATTATTGTATTGTCTGGCGTATAACCTTT
>JAFXNY010000037.1 GCA_017529165.1 Clostridia bacterium | reverse complement strand
ATAGGAAATCATGTGTTTTGTAAATAAAATCATATAAAAACCGCCGCCCACTTAAAAAGGGGCGGCGGTGCGGTTATATTATATTTATATATACTTGTTTATTATATTTTTTAGCAAGATTTATCATTGATTTAGTGCCGGCGCTTTTCCCGTCCCAAAAACAAATCACACAGTCGGCAATCTTTGCCATTTCTTCGTTTCTTATAGGTCCGGCAGCCCTGCCGTATTTTTCCCACTCTGCCTTGAATGTTATTTTCTTCAAACCGTTTTCACGGGCATATTGCTCACCTATTTTATCAGCGCCTCGACATCCTCCGGAAATAACAACAATTTCTTTGTCCAAATAATATTTTCGTAAATAATCTGAAATGATTTTTTGCGCTTTTGCATAATTATTAAATGTTCTGCTTCCGGCAATCACTATGTTTGGAATACTATCACATCCCTCAAAAAACTTAGAAACATTTTAATCTGTTTCAGGTTAAATGTCAATACTCTTAATCAGGTTAAACTAAACTTTAACTTGTGAGGAGTGATTTTGTTATGTATAAGAGAGTTCGAGATTTAAGAGAAGACCGTGACCTTACACAGACCAAAATTGCAAATATGCTTGGTATGTCACAAACAGGCTATTCGAAATATGAGACCGGAGAAAACGATATTCCAACTTCGGTGCTATTAAAGTTAGCAGATTTCTATAAAACGAGTACAGATTATCTTCTCGGATATACCGACTGCCGAGAGCCGTATCCCAAGAGCAAAAAATAAGTTATCTAAAAAACCGCCGCCCACTTAAAAAGGGGCGGCGGAAATGAATTGTGCCTGACGGCACATTAAAAGACTTAAGGGCATGAAATGCACTTTGTGCATGAATTGCCCTTACGGGCATTAAGAGGCGGCGAGTTCCCCTTTTGCGTTTTTAAGTGCCGATTTGTGAAGCTCATCCTGTGCGAAAAGATATGTATAAGAAAAAAAGCAAACGCCGGATATGTTATCGTTTTTAATACAGTCGGCAGTCTGGCGAGATAAGACAGAGTCATTTTGCCATTCCTTATTATCGGGCTGTTGATCTGTGCCGGTTTTATAAGCGGCAAGGCCAATTAAAAGCTTTGTATTATCCGCTCTTTTGGTGTTTTGCCAACGGGAAAGCAGATTACTAAAGCGGAAGTTTTCATCCGGATAATCGTACCCGAAATAAAGCTGTGGAATTATATAATCTATAACCCCTGTTTTACACCAATACTCTACATCGGCAAACGCCGATGTTTTATTTTTATCTATATCTGCGGCAGGGCTGATACTGAAAATTATATCTTTGTTTTTCAGTTTCACGGCGTCTTTTGCTAAAAGCACAAATGAGTTTATAACCGAAAGCCTGTATTCCTCTAAAGTCAAGGGGCTCTGTGTAGCGGCGAGGTAAGCAGTATATGTATCGGCGTCAATCTCCGTATTATTGGCAGGGTAAAAGTAATCGTCAAAATGAATACCCGAAACAGAGTATTTATCTATAATCTCTCTGATTCCGCCGAGCACCGCCGAAACCGTGGCGGTGTCGGCAGGGTTATTAAATGCACCGTCCGCTTTTCGAAACGGGTTTATCCATGCGTGAAAGCGGATGCTCTTTTCCTTAAGCGTTTCTATCATAAACTCTAACACATCAAAATCATATTGTTTTGCCGCCTCGTTTTGAGGGTAAAAATCCGAAATAAAAAGCGAGTCGCCAAAGCCTCGCACATGCACAAATGCATCGGTTATGCCGAAAGATGAAATATTATCCGCCACGGTGTTAAACTGATTTTTGAAGTCGCCAGACGAGAGCATAGAGTTTAATTCATAACAGCTTATCCAAACGCCGATAATTTTTTCTCTTTCAGCATTTTCGAAGTTGTCCTCCGGCAAAGTGCAACTGCAAAGCAAAAGCAATGATATAAAAACGCAAAAGATTTTTTTCATAGTACCTATCCTTTATCCGAGAGTAGTTTGTGCTTTAAGGCAATATTACGCACCCAAAACGGTCTTTTTGAGGAGAGCTTAACGCTTACTCCCTCACACGCCGGCATACCGGCTAAAAGTCGAACGGTTTTATTTAATTTTACGGTTTTGTTATAATTGTTATCACCGTCTGATAAAGTAAGTGTGGTATCAGAGTTACTGCCGCCGTTTATAAAAACGCAATCGAGCCTTTTATAAAGGTCTGGGCGTGAGAAATCAAAATATTTAGTCAAAAAGCCCGATTCTATAGGTGAAGAACAGTTTTTATACTCATAATCTTCATAAATAACCGAGTTATCGGTATCTCCCGAAATAATACTTGTATAATAGGTAATCGGCGAGAGGGAAGAGTAAAACACGGCACACGAGTCCACATCCTCACCGCCGTAAATCGCACACGCTTCGGGCAATTTCCACACAAACCAAGCAGGACTTTTAAGCGTATCATCCTTTGAATAATATGTTCTTGAATAGCCGAAGCCACGAACACGGAAGTTCATAACAAACGCCGTATCGTCTATCACGAGAATATATTTTCCGCCGTCTGTCACGGCAAATACTTTTCTGGCACCTGTTAGTTTCTGTGCGAGGCTGTCGCCGAGCGGTTGAGAAACCTTATAAATGTTTGTTGTGTTACCGTAGGTTGTGGTGGCGAGAGCGTAAACATTACCGTCTGCCGCCAGCCACACAAGCCGGCTTCCGCAAAGACGCAGTGTTTTAGGGTACGGACAGCCGATATTTGTATCAATCGTCTGAGCGCCCAGCGTGTCACTTTTTATATAGAATATATTTTCGGGGAGAACGGCGAGCTTCTTTGTTGATTCGTCATTAAAAGAGGTGGTTACACGGTAGGTTTCTCCCGGCTTAAATGCTATAAGCTTTCCGTTTTGCACCTTAAGGGATGTAACGGCAGAAGCGCCGTCACCTATATAAAGCTTTGCGCTGTCTGTAAAATAAAAGGGGTTTGATAGTTTTGCACTATATATGCAGTTCTTCTTTTCGCTGTTACCGAACAGATATATGCGGTTGTTAAGGCTCACAAGGCCTTTTGACGAAATAACAGCGTCAGGGCAGATGTTATCGGTTGTGGTGGCGGTGACCATTATGTTATTAAGCTTGCAACCGGAAATAAGGGGGACATGGTAGTCGTCTGTAGGCGTGCAGAAACGCAGAAGACCTAAAGTGCGGTCAAGAAAAAGGGTTATCTGCTGGTCGTAAACTGTTTGTGTATTGCTCGTATAGTCACCCGATATATTCCACTGTACATAAGTATCGGCGGAAAGGTAAAGCCGGCAGGAAAATGTGCCGTACTGTAGGAGATTTCCGTAAGGTAGCCTGAAATATGATGAGAGCCCGTCTGTTGTAAAATAGCATTTATACTTACCCGTGAGCAAATTAAGCTCTTCTGTGTGCACGGGTTCAGGGTAATTAAAATCACCTAATGTATGTGCTGCATCATATCTTTCTCCTCTGCCGTTTATAAGAACGGTAGGAACATAAAAACTCCCTTGGGTGTTAGTCCAGCTCGAAAAGTTTTCATTAGCCTCGTATACAACGCAAGAGTGCGTGCCGTATGACCAGCGTGAAATAAAGGCAAAAACGCCTATACCGTCTATACCGTCTGTCACAAGGAAAAACACATTATCGGGTATATAAAACTCGTTATAGGTTATCCTATGAAAGTTTATTCGTCCGGCGCTCTGCTTATTCCCGCTTGAGTCAACAAGGTAAAATCTTAAACGGGCTTCGGTGTCGTCTCCGTTACAACAATAGGCAAGATTATAGGCTTTAGAGTTTTTATAATAAACCGTGGGAGTTATGGTAAAAGGGATGTATACTTCACTGTCCCAGTCTTCAGGCTCTATAAGGCTGTTTTCTACAGCAGAAAAGCCCTTTCTTGTTTTAAGCGTATCGGCCTCATAGTCCATATTTACACAGTCTTCGAGAACGCAGTCCTCACTTGCCCATTTGCCGGCCTCTTTGTTTATGCCGTAGTCAAACTCACGCAAGGTAAGCGTGCTATCCCGTGAAGACTTATCTTCTTTAAGCTTAGGATACCTCATAATGCCTCACCCTCTTTTGGGCTTTCGTCAATTATATAGCCGACACCCGATTTTACGGCAGTGCGTTTATCGCTGTATATTTTAGAGAAAAGGGCAGATTTATCAGTATCACCGAAAGCGAGGCATAAAAACATTGCCGTGCCGTAAACGGCGGCGTCTGCCACATCGGAGTTTATTTCGGTTTCATCCGAAATGCTTTCAAATGCCGGCATTTCGCAAATGTCGTAAAGCACGGTGTTAATCGCTGATAGCCCACGCACTTTAAGAGATTCGTGGTTGTTATCCGAAATATAATCAGGCTCGGCACCGCAGAGCATTACCGCTCTGTTTAGAATATCATTCAGTTTCATTTTCGTTCTCCTTTATACCGCTTAAAAGCTCGCTTTTTTCGGGAATAAGCGAATCAGGCAATCTCAAAAGATACTGTGTTTTGGTAATTACGCCTTTATCATAAAGCGAGCCAAGTGTTTCTACAACTTTGTCGCTTGAGAAAACTTCTTCTTTTATGTTCTGTAACGAAACGCAAAAATCTATTTGTCTATAACGCTCGGCGTCAAACGGAAAATACCATACGCCGCTTTCGTCCTCAATACGAAGTCTTCTGTTGCCGTAAAGGCTAAACCAAAAGTCCGCCCAGATAAGAGCGTTACTTAGCATCAGAGATTTATATTCGCTTTTAAGTAAATTAAGCGGTAAAACTGCCGCCGCCTGCAGGCGTGTTATTGCGCTGGCGTTTTGTGCGTGTTCGTCACCGAGAGCCGCCTGTGTAGCACCGCTTTGAGTGAGTGTGTTTTCTATAAGGTTGTTAATAGCCGAGTTAAACGGCTCGGAAATATCATCGGGGGATACAAACTTAATAGCGCCCGATACATCCTCGTTACTGCCGTAAATCTTCACTATTTGCCCCGGTTGGTTTGAAATCTCTCCAGACACGGTATCGCCGTTTACTACCATCATAGGCATACCCGAGGCGAGATTAGACCAAACGCTTGCCGTAATCATACGGTTTATGGCGATTTGATTTGGAATAAGATAGGGTATTTCGCTCTCCCCGTAGGCTGATTCACCGCTTTCCCCAAAACGGAATACGGCGAGAGGATACAGGTGAAGCTTGGTATCAAAATCGGGCCTTAATACGCCGCCCTCAGTAACCTTTATGCAGCGCACCTGCGGTGTGCCGCCTGAATAGGTCTTATAAAGCTTTGTAAGTACTAATATTTTACCGTCTTCATCCGCCTTTGCGTTTAGCACTGCCTTATCTGTACCAAACTGCTTTGCCTGTCGCAATAGGGCAGTTTTTTCCTGGTTCGAGGCAATAATTATATATGGCTGTGCCTGAACATCCGGCTCGGTAATATCGGCAAAGTAAACATCCCTTACATTTAAGACTTCGCAGGCAATATCGCCTTTAATTTCAGTGCCAAGGGAATTGAAGCCTGCCTTTGTTTCGCCGTTAAAATAAGTATAAAGAATACCGCTTCCGGTGATATAGGCTTGCTGGAGCGTTTTGGCACAAAGGGAGCTTAAGTTTAAGCGCTCGGCAGTTTGCTTATAGTGATTGGAAAGGGCGCCGCAAACGGCGTTTATTTCATTTTCGGTAATCTGACCGCTAAAGGAAAAACCGCCCTTTTTAATTTTCTCTTTAAGGCTTTCATTGCTTTCGTCATTGTGTGGGCAATCGGAGTTGTTTACAAAAAAGTTGGCGGAGTGCTTTTCTAAAAGGGTTTGTGAAATCTTAAAATCACCTATTCTTTTTATTATGTTGTGGCGCACAAGAGGGCGGTCATTACCGCAGTTCGCACCGTACCACTGGTTGCCCGAGTAAAACCGCTCGTTAATTTTTATCTGTTCATAAAGCCCTTTTTCTCCCAGCGCTTCCTTTTTCGATTTCGCTTTGTTATATTCCTCAAAGATATTGGAAGTTTCAGTTTGCATATTATCCTCCTGTCTGTTTTAGTCGAGAGCCGGCATAGTGCCGGCTCCCTTTAATGCGTTATTCTGCGGCAGATACTGTAACTGCAGCAACGCTTGATTCTACGGCGTCAATGCCGTCAACCTTAATTTTTACAAAGTAATAGTACTTGCCTGCGGTAAGGTCTGTAGGAATTGCCATAGAGGCAGAGGTCTTACCTGCAATTTTTACGGCAGATGTCTTGTTCTCGTCTTCACAGGAATACCATTGGTAAGTAAGTGTTCCCGAAGCGGCTGAAGCGGTAACTGACAGACTGCCTGAAATCGAACCGGCGGTCTTGTTGGCGTTAGCCGGCTGAGCGCTTATTGTAACGGTGGGTGCTATCCATGCCCAAACGGCGTCAAGTCCGCTCTTTTGTACGAATACATCATAGTAAATGCGATAATCGAACTTATAAGCGTCTGCGTCAACATTCTGCTCGGGTGTAAAGATTCTCATCTGCTCGGTCTTCTTTACAAGATGAGCGCCGGATTTCGGGCAAACAAGCATATAAACGCTCTTTGCCGAATCGGTAGGCGTAAAGCCGCCGGCGGTGGTGTTGTTAAAGGTGTATGCGGTCTTCATACGCTCGCTTACAACAGGAATAATCGCAACGCCGTTTAGAGACTGAACACGAAGATTTATATCCCCCTGCTTGAAATCGGATACCGTAATCATACGGGAGATTTCGTTTGAGTTAAGCAGCTCGGCATATATACGGCTGTCAAGGAAAGCCACAAGCTCCTCATCAAAGCCGACATTTGCACGAACTTCGTTTATAAGGAGATTCAACGCCTCAAACGGCTTTGAAACATCGCCGTCAACCGTATTAGCTCTGGTTGCGGCAAGACCTGCGAGCTTTGAAAGCACATAAGCGTCACACTCAGGTACTACCTTTGTTCTTACATACTCGCCGAGTATTTTGCCGGCAAGGGAGGCAATACCTGTCTCGTCCATATCCTCACGGTCTATCTGAAGTGAGCGGGCACGGTCCATAGACATTGTGTATGAAGTGTTGCTTACTGTAATCGCTCCACGGGTAAAGCCTGTGTCACGGTCATAGTCTGCAAGTCCCTGGAAGTTTATATCCGGGATGATTACTGTTTTTGCACCAACAAACTTGGTTGTGAGTGCGTTGTCGGCAAAAAAGCCGGTTGCACTTTTCTGCGCAAACATTTTATCAAGTTCTTCGCTGTATCTTTTAGCATTTTCAAGTGAATTAACTGGCATATTTTTTTCCTCCTAAAATTGTTACCGTCCCCAAAGCGCTCTTAAAAAGGCGTCATCGCCGGATACCGTCGTGCTTTTTTGTGAGCCTATGCTGGCGTTATTTGTATCTCGCTCAAAAAGGTCCTCTTCGCGCTGACGGCGCCTTTTAACAATGCGGTACTTAAGATAAGAATTAAGCAGGCTCTCGTTTTTAAGGCGGGCGCTTTCAACTACCGCTCTCGGCAAATCGTCAATACTTTTGATTGTCGGGAAAAACTCCTTTAGTTCTTCGAGGCTGTCGTCATTTTTCTGCCCGTTTTCAAGCTCTAAAACCCTGTCGGCTAACTGTTCGTTGCCGCCGCACTGGTCTAAAAGCTCTTGCCTGTGTTTGTCTGCTTGCTCGTTTTCGAGCACTCTTATATATTCGGGAACGCTTAAATTGTGCTTGCCCGCAAGGTCTTTAAGTTTCGAGAAATCGTTTTCTATTAGCTCAAACTTCATACCCTTTTGGGCAAGGTTTGCCGCCTCTATGGCGGTAAGATTTTTAATTTCCTTATTAAACTTAACGCTGATTGTAGCGTTTCCTTGACCGGTTAGCGTTTGGTTTTCGCCACTTTCGGTCACAGCAGTATCGTCTGTTTCCTGTGGTTCGGAATACACATTACTATCTGCCATTTTTCCTCCTTTTACGGCTGTACTTGGCCGTCATAACTTAAAAAGTTTTCAAAAAAGTTATTTTTCTCTGCCTGATTTCGCACTTTGCCGATTGCAAGTTTTGTTTTAGCTGGCGGATAAAGACCTAAACAAAAACCGGCAAAAAAGACAAAGCCTCCGGCAAGCAATGCAGCTGCTATTTGCATAATTTTCTCCTTTTTACATCTTAAGGTCCTCGGCAAAAATGCCGATAGACGCAAAAGACTCTGGTGTTTTCAATTCTCTGTCGGGGTTAAAGAGCTTTACATCGCAAAAGGCATATCTTAATGCGTCACACAAATGGTTATCGTGGTCGGCAGGGAGTATCTGCCCGTTTGCTGAGGGACGAGTTTCATAAATATAATTTGAAAGCTCGTGAATCATATTAACGCACGCCGGATGAACAAATATTTTGTACTCGTTTATCTCGGCAATTCCGTGGAGAATGCTGTCACGCCCCTTTTGAGATGGGGAGATACGGGAGATACCAAGCCGTCTTAAATCTTCGTTTGATTTAGGCTCGGCGCTGTCCGCCCGTATCCGCTCTTTAGCGTATCCTCGGCGGATAATCTCCTTGGCTATATCGCAGTTGAGCATTCTTTTTTTATAAAACTCATCGTAAATATAGATTTCTTTTCTTTTCGGGTTGACCTTGAATGCCACAAATGCGGTGGGGTCATTTGTGTAGCCGTAGTCAAGCCCGAAAAAATCTTTCCAATAGGTAAGCTCTTCCTCCTGTATATCCAAAGCCTTTACCTGCCAATTTTCAAAGACAAGTCCCTCGGATATACCCCAATTTCCAAGTCCGGCAACCTCGTATTTTCTGCGGT
>JAFXNY010000036.1 GCA_017529165.1 Clostridia bacterium | reverse complement strand
GGACATATCAATTTTAGCTCTCAGCACCATTTTGCCCTCTTCGATTTCGCCGGCAGTCATTTTACGGAAAAGCTCTCTAGTTTCCTCAATCGGTCTGTCTCTATAGGGGCTTTCAGTGCCGGGCTCGGTAAGAGTTCCACGCATTTGGCGTATTTCATCCGCTGTAGATTCGTCAACATAAGCGAGTCCCTTATCAATAAGTTTTAATGCGCACCCGTATATAAAATCAAAGTAATCGGAGGCATAATAAACATTTGCAAAGTCAAAGCCAAGCCATTTTATATCTTCCATAATGGCGTCAACATATTCCACATCTTCTTTTGTGGGGTTAGTGTCGTCAAGACGCAAATTGCATATACCGCCGTATTTTTCAGCCGTGCCGAAGTCAATGCAAATAGCCTTTGCGTGACCGATATGCAAATATCCATTGGGCTCGGGCGGAAAGCGTGTTTGTACTTTGCTATAAATGCCCTCTGCTAAGTCTTCATCTATAAAATCGTGGATAAAGTTTGACGGTGTTGTATTTTCAGTTAAGATTGTGTTTTCTTCCATTAGAATTGCCTCTCAAATGTTTTTAATATAAGTATCAATACGCTCGATGCACTTTTTATTTCCTAAAACGCTCATAATACCGCAAAGGTCGGGTGTGTTTGCTCTGCCGGTTATTGCCATTCGTAAAACACCGCTTAAATCACCGGCACTGCCCTTAAATCTTTCGGGCTCTGCTTTGTATTCTTTGGTCTCTGCCGCAAAGCCGATTTGGGGCGCTATAGATTTGATTTTATCAAACCAGGCTTGGCGGTCATCTTCAGCAGAATAAACGCTTTTATACATTTCTAAAAATACTTTTGCATCGTCTGCCGATACTCTTTCTGGCAGTGAGTAATCGGGAGTAAAAAGACTGTCAAAGTAATAAGCAAAATAGCCTTTTGCATCAACCCATTTTGCGATGTCTTTACGGGCGTTTTTAGCACCGTCACGGTCAACCGCAAGCATTCTTTTTGAGTATTCGGGGGATGATGTTAAAATATCAAAAAACTCGGGGTCAAACTCGCTTGCCCAAGCAGTCAGCTTTTCGTAAACCTCATCGCTTTTCATTTTTGAGATTATTATTTTGCTTACATCATTAAGCTTATCGTTATCGAAAAGCGCTCCCGAAACACTCATCTTTTTCGGGTTGAACTTGAAACTTAGATAGCTTTGCTCTTTGTTGGTTTTTCTCCAATCTTCAAAATCGGAAGCGGCTATTGTCATAAGATATTCTATCACCGCTTCTGCCGGATATCCCTCTTCTGCGAAGAAATGAACAGCAGCCTCCGGGTCTTTTCTTTTGGATATCTTTCGTTTGGCGCCGCCGTCAAGCTTCATAATAGGGGAGATGTGGCCGTATTTTACCGGCTTGAAGCCTAAAACCTTGAAAAGCTCTAAATGCTTAGGCGCTGAAGATATCCATTCGTCACCTCTGAAAACATGGGTTGTCCGCATAAGGTGGTCATCTATAGCGTGGGCGAAATGATAGGTGGGTATGCCGTCCGACTTAAGAATTACAAAATCTTCATCATTTTCCGGCATTTCTATTCTGCCCTTTATTACATCATCAAAAACTATACGGCGTTTTTCGTCACCGCTTGAGCGAAGCCTTATTACAAAGGGCTTGCCCTTACTAATCAAGCTCTTTGCCTGTTCGTATGTTATATCTCTGTGCTTAGCCCATTTGCCGTGATAGCCTGTACGCACCTTTTCTTTTTCCTGCTCTTCACGCATTAAGGCGAGTTCCTCTGCCGTGCAAAAGCAAGGATAGGCAAGACCTTTTTTTATAAGCTCTTTTGCGTAGCACTGGTATATTTCGGCTCGAAGACTTTGTTTATAAGGCCCGTAAACGCCTGTTTCCTTTTCACCGCTTATATACCCTTCGTCAATAGAAATGCCGAAGCGGTTAAGACCGCCTATAATATCTGCAATACCGCCTTCAACCTCTCTTTTTTTATCGGTATCTTCTATTCTTGTGTAAAAAATGCCGCCTGAAGAGGTTGCTGTAATTCTGTTTACAAGGGCGGTAAAAAGTGTGCCTAAATGCAAATATCCCGTAGGGCTCGGAGCAACTCTCGTTACTCTTGCGCCCTCGGGTAGATTACGGGACGGATACAGGTTTTCGTAGTATTCGGGGTTTTTATCTGCGTTTGGTAATAAAAGCTCTGCTAAAAGTTCGTTTTCATTCATTGGTTGCCTCAGTTTTTAAGTAATTTGTTAAGCTCTGCCATAAAGGCGTTAATGTCCTTAAACTGCCTGTAAACCGATGCAAAGCGAACATAAGCTACCTCGTCAATCTCCTTTAGCTTTTCCATAACGAGTTCACCGATTTTTTCACTGTTGACTTCACGGTCAAGAGAGTTTTGAATAAGTACTTCTATTTCATCAATCGCACGGTCAAGCGTTTCTATTGAAACAGGCCGCTTTTCACACGCGCGAAGCATACCGTTCATAAGCTTCTGACGGTCAAATACTTCCCGCGACTTATCCCTTTTTATAACTACAATAGGCAGGCTCTCTATAATCTCATAGGTTGTAAAGCGCTTGCCACACTTAAGGCATTCGCGCCTTCTCCTTATGCGCTCACCCTCATCTGTAGGGCGGGAATCAATTACCTTGCTTTCTTCAAAGGCACAAAACGGACATTTCATAAAACAAACCACCTATACATATTATTACAATGCATTATACCATATGATGTATATAATTACAAGTAAAACTATTATTTTGTTGCAAATCGTGTAAGTTGGTGGTAAAATAACATCTGTTAGGATGTGTTGTTTTGTGCGAATAGTGCTTGCATCTAGATCACCCCGCCGAAAAGAGCTATTATCACTGCTCGGCGTAGATTTCAAGGTGGCGTCCGCCAGTGTAGATGAAACGATTGATAAAAGATTACCGGTAATTGATGAAATAAAGCGATTGTCCTATGATAAGGCTAAGGCAGTTCAGGCGCAAACAGAGAAAAACGATTTAATAATAGCCGCCGATACGGTAGTGGCACTTGGGAGCTGTGTTTTCGGCAAACCGCAAGACAGCAATGAAGCAATAAAAATGCTTAAAAAGCTATCGGGTAAAACACACAGAGTTATAACAAGTGTTACCGTGCTTTGCGGTGATAGGGTTGATACCAGAGCGGCTGTTACTGAAGTTACATTCCGTGAATTAAGCGATATAGAAATAGAAGCGTATATAAAAACAGGAGACCCTTTTGATAAAGCCGGCGCTTATGCGCTTCAGGGTATATCAAGTATCTTTGTAAGCGGTATTTCGGGCGACCACTTTAATGTTTACGGCTTGCCCCTTGCTATTCTTGCAGATATGCTTCGCAATTTTGGAGTTAGAATATTAGGAGAAAAATATGCTTGAAAACAGTTTTGAGATTTCAAATGCAGCACAAGGTTTTTTTATTAAAAATGATAGGTTTAAGACCACGCATATTTCTTATAACTTTTATCTTCCCATTAACCCTCAAAAAGTGGCTGAATATGCGCTTTTGCCGTTTGTACTAACAACATGCGGTAAGGAATACCCCGATTTTTCAAGGCTTAATTTTAAGCTTTGTAAGCTTTATTCGGCATCGCTTTCCGCTTCGGCGGAAAAGGTGGGCGATTACCAGCTTCTTAAAATGGGAATATCGGTAATTGACGATAAATATGCACTTGACTCTGAAACTTTAGTTATCAAAGCTACCGAAATGATTAACAGCTTAATATTTGAGCCTAAAGCTAAAGACAGTGCGTTTTCTGCAGAGGATGTTGAGCGAGAGAAACGCAAGGCGATAGAGCATATAAGGGGTGAAATGAGCGAAAAACGCCTTTATGCACGAAAAAGGCTTATTGAAGAGATGTTTAGCGGTGATGTATATGGAACTCCAAAATGCGGTACAGAAGAGCAGGTTTTGGCAATTACCCCCGAAAGCCTTTATAATGCGTGGAAAGAAATGCTCAGCAGAGCTTTTATTCAGATAAATGTAATTTCGGGAACTCTTCCTCAGAATATTTTCAGTAATGTAAAAGAGCGATTATCTGAAATTGATAGGTCTTCAGCTTTAACTGTTAACCCCAGCAGACCGATTAGGCCTATTTATGCGGCAAGAAGAGTTGAAGAAAAAATGGATGTCGCACAGGGTAAGCTTGTAATGGGTTTTACTGCCGAAGTAAGCTCAAATGAGAGAGATAGCGTACCCTTTACTGTTATGTGTGATATTTTCGGCGGAGGACCTTATTCAAGACTTTTTACAAATGTGCGTGAAAAAATGAGCCTATGCTATTATTGCTCGGCTTCTGGTGAAAAACGCAAGGGGTATGTTATGGTTGATAGCGGTGTTGAGGCGGAAAACGCCAAAAAAGCGGAAGCCGAGATACTCCGCCAACTTGAAATAATAAAAAGCGGCAATTTTTCCGATTTTGAGTTTGAGTCATCAAAAAAGAGTATTATAAATACACTAAAAGGTTACGGAGATCACCAAGAGGCGATTGACGGTTGGTACACAATAAAATGTGCCGCCGGTACTCCGGTTTCGCCGGAGGCTTATGCCGATATGGTAGAATCAGTAAGCAAAGAAGAAGTTGTGAATGTTGCAAAAAGCGTTAAGTTGCATACTGTTTACAGCCTTGTTCCAAAGGAGGCTAAATAATGCAAAAGCAGATTTTTGAAAGTGAAATAGGGGAGAGCTATACCCTTGCTACTTTAGATAACGGCCTTAAAATATATATTTGCGAAAAACCGCAATATACTTCTGCTTATGCCATTTTCGGCACAAGGTACGGCTCTATAGATACCCGCTTTTCAAAAAACGGCGGTGAGACCGTAAGCGTTCCGGAGGGCATAGC
>JAFXNY010000035.1 GCA_017529165.1 Clostridia bacterium | reverse complement strand
TCAGTTCCGCTACAGACCGGGATTAAAGCGATAGACAGTATGATACCTATAGGCCGCGGCCAGCGCGAGCTTTTAATAGGTGACCGCCAAACAGGTAAAACTGAGATTGCCATAGATACTATTATAAACCAGAAAAACAGTGATGTTTTATGTATCTATGTTGCTATAGGACAAAAGAGTTCATCGGTTGTAGGTCTTGTAAACGAACTTACAAAAGCCGGTGCTATGGACTATACGATAGTAGTGTCCGCCTCGGCATCCGAGACGGCTCCGCTTCAGTATATTGCCCCATATTCAGGTTGTGCTATGGCGGAATACTTCAGGAAACAGGGCAAGGATGTTTTAATTATTTATGATGACCTTTCAAAGCACGCTGTGGCTTACAGGGCACTATCCTTGCTTATAAGAAGACCGCCCGGCCGTGAAGCATACCCGGGAGACGTTTTCTATCTCCATTCACGCTTGCTTGAGCGTGCGGCATGTGTTTCAAAAGAATACGGTGGCGGCTCAATTACCGCTCTGCCCATAATAGAAACACAGGCAGGCGATGTTTCAGCATATATACCTACCAATGTTATTTCTATTACAGACGGTCAGATATTCCTCGAAACTGAGCTTTTCCACGCAGGTATTATGCCGGCTATCAATCCCGGTATTTCGGTATCCCGTGTTGGCGGTTCAGCACAGCTTAAACCTATGAAAAAGGTTTCCGGCGAGCTAAAGCTTATATATTCACAGTACCGTGAGCTTCAGTCTTTTGCCCAATTCGGAAGCGACCTTGATGCCGATACAAAAGCTCGTTTGGCACTCGGAGAACGCATTGTTGAAGTATTGAAGCAGAAGCGTAACAGCCCTGTACGTGTGGGTTGTCAGGTAGCAATAATCTATGCTGTAACAAACGGTTATCTCAATTCGGTTGCAGTTGACAAAGTATCAGATTATGAACAGCGTCTTTATGAAAAGCTTGAAAACAAGGCGGGAGATTTGCTTTTAAGCCTTGAAGCAGGCAATTTTGATGACAAGGAAATAAATGCCCTTAAAGCAATACTTGAGGAAATGGGTGATTAAGTTGATGAGAGTCTGATATATTACGCCAAAACGGGCAAAATTATCGCCGACACTTGCCTGTTTAACTGTATTAAACCTGTATATCGGAGCTCTTCATCTTATACGGAATAAACAATTTTGCTCCGTTTTAGGTTCCGGATTTGTGCCGCCGCCTTTTTACAAAAGGCGCAGCGTGCAATTTGCAGTAAGGCAAACGCCTTACAAAAATAAGCGCAAGAAAGGTGGGAAAAGGCGGCGAGCCAAATCGTGATAGATTAGACTCTCCTCAACTTTATGTCATTTGACACCAAAGCCCTTAAAAACAGAATTAAGAGCGTTGACTCTACACTTCATCTTACAAGTGCAATGGGACTTGTTGCCTCCTCAAAGATTAAAAAAGCCAACGCAAATATGGTGGCGGCAAGCGAATATTGCGGCTCTATAGAAAATGTTATAAGTCTGCTTTCCGGTTCCCGTGAGTGCGAAAAGAGTCCTTTTTTAAGAGATGCTAAAGGTGATAAGACACGCATCATAGTAATAGCCGGAGACCGTGGTCTTGCCGGCGGATATAACGCTAATATCTTCCGTTTCTTAAGAAATTACAAAGACGCTGAGCTTTTACCGATAGGCAAGCGAGCCTGTGACCGCTACGGAGACGGTTATTTATCGAGTGAAAAGTTTTCAAGCTTAGATGCCGCACAGCTCGCAAGCAGGCTATGCGAGGAGTTTTTAGAAAACAAGTTTGATAGCCTCGGCATTGTATATACACGCTATGTTTCAATGATGACTCAAACGCCCGATATTAAATGGATACTGCCTATAAAGCGATCAAAGCCATCAAGGGTAAGCACTATCTTTGAGCCGGACGAAATAAGCGTACTAAAAGCCGCTGTGCCGGAATATGTTTCCGGAATAATTACCGGTTGTGTAAAGGAGAGCTTTGCAAGCGAGGTTGCCGCAAGGCGTATGGCAATGGATAACGCCGGCAAAAATGCCCGTCAGATTATTGACGATTTGCAGATTAAATATAACCGTGCACGCCAAGGTGCAATAACTCAGGAAATAACCGAGATTGTAGCCGGTAGCGGACAATAGTTTTTGACCAAAGTAAAAAAGGAGCGATTATTTTGGAAAAAAGGAATATCGGCAGTGTATCCCAGGTAATGGGACCTGTTGTTGATGTTAAGTTTGAAGCGGGACAACTTCCCGAAATATATAATGCACTCACTATTCCGGTAGGCGAGCGTACTTTAACGGTTGAAGTAGCTCAACATATCGGAAACAGTGCTGTACGCTATATTGCAATGTCTTCTACAGACGGCTTAAAGCGAGGAGCACCGGTTACAGATACGGGTGCTCCCATAAGCGTTCCTGTAGGCGAAAAAACGCTTGGCAGAATATTCAATGTTTTAGGTGAAGCAGTTGATAACATTCCTGCTCCCGAAAATGTAGAACGCCACAGTATTCACAGAGCGGCGCCGGAATATGACGAGCTCTCAACATCGACCGAGATTCTCGAAACCGGCATTAAGGTTATCGACCTTATATGTCCATATTCAAAGGGCGGTAAAATTGGTCTTTTCGGCGGTGCAGGTGTTGGTAAAACCGTTCTTATTATGGAGCTTATCAATAATATTGCAAAAGAGCACGGTGGTCTTTCGGTATTTACCGGCGTTGGTGAACGCACCCGTGAGGGTAATGACTTATATAAC
>JAFXNY010000005.1 GCA_017529165.1 Clostridia bacterium | reverse complement strand
TCCGGCTTCGGGGAAAAATGCAGTTTCACTTAGGATAGATTTATATCCGTCTTTACACTCTTCACAAGATAAAACAGAAGCCTTAAAACGGCTTATATACGCATCGGTTTCGTATAGCTTTACGGTTTTCATTTTAGTTTCTCCAAAACAATGTGCGCCACGTTGAAAATATCGCCGGCACCCATTGTGATTATGATATCTCCGTCTGATGCCTCGTTTGCCAAAGTAGTTGCCAACTGCTCATAGTCTGCTATTACTTTACCGTCAGGCAATTTATCTGCTATATCTTCTGAGCTTACACCGTAAATGTTCTCTTCACGGGATGCCACAATTGGGGTTAAAAACACCTTATCTGCGATAGAGAGTGCCTTAATCATACCATCTTTAAGCAGTGCCACACGAGAGTAGGTATAAGGCTGAAAAACGGTTATAACTCTTTTGTATCCGAGCGTTTTTGCGGCTCTTAGAGTTGCCTCTATTTCGGTGGGGTGGTGAGCGTAATCGTCAACCACCGTAACACCATCTACCTTACCGATAAGCTGAAAACGCCTGCCGGCACCGGTAAAGCTTTTAAGCGCCTCATTTATACCCTCCGGCTTTACACCTATATCAAAGCAAACAGCAAAGCTTACAAGCCCGTTGTAGACATTATGCCTGCCGGGCACCTGCATATCGAGATGACCGACATTTTTATTATCTCTTATAACATCAAACGAAAAACCATGCTCACCTGAGGTTACATTTTCCGCACGGTAAAAATTATCTGCATTAAAGCCGTAGCTTATATTTTTTGCACTAATATCGGCAACGGCTTTTTTAGAGAGAGAATCATCGCCGTTATAGTAACAGGTGTGTGACATATTACAGAACTTTGAAAAGGATGATACAAGATTATCTATTGTACCGAAATAATCAAGGTGGTCGTCATCAACATTAAGAAGTACCGAAATATCGGGAGAAAACTCTAAAAAGCTATCCACAAACTCGCAGGACTCACAAACAAGCGTATCGCTGCTACCGCAAACACAGGCACTGTCAACTAAAGGCAGTTTGCCGCCGATTACCGCAGATGGGTTTTGCTTGTTAAGAAGCAATATTTGTGTTATCATAGAGGAAACGGTTGTTTTACCGTGAGTGCCTGAAACGCCTATGGTGTTTCCGTAAAATCTGGTTATGGCGCCTAAAATCTTTGACCGCTCAAATGCCGGCACGCCCTGTTTAGCGGCGGCTTGTATCTCAGGATTATCCGCATGAACGGCGGCAGAGTAGCCTACTACATCAGCACCCGATATATTTTCTGCCTTTTGCCCGATAAATACCTTAACGCCTAAGTCTTTAAGCTTTTTTGTGTTTTCACTCTCCACATTATCAGAGCCTGAAACAATATAGCCTTTTGAAAAAAGCAACTGGGCTATAGGGCACATTCCGCTGCCACCTATACCTATAAGGTGAATATGCCGTGCATTCTTTATAATTATATCCTCATTTTTAAGCTTTTTCATAACCGTTCTCCTTTTAAGAAAACAATATACTTTTATATTATACTTGCTTTAGTGCAAAAAATAAACCTTTTTTTAAGTGAGGTGGTAAAAATTGCAAATACCGATACCTAAAAATGTTGCCATCATTATAGACACGCTGGAAAAATCAGGTTATGAGGCATACATTGTAGGCGGATGTGTGAGAGACAGCCTTTTAGGGCTCGTACCTAAAGATTACGATATTTGCACAAGCGCCAAGCCCGAAGATATTATTTCACTTTTCGAAAAAACAGTAAATACCGGCATAAAGCATGGTACGGTAACCGTTATATCCGCCGGTATGCCGATAGAGGTTACAACATTTAGGCTTGAGGGCGAATACAAAGATTTCAGGCGGCCGGATAGTGTGAGCTTTGTTGACAATCTGAAAGCTGACCTTTCCCGCCGTGATTTTGCGATAAACGCTATGTGCTATAACGAAAGCACAGGGCTTATAGATTATTTTGGAGGAGTCTCCGATTTAGAAAACAAAGTACTTAAAACCGTAGGCGAGCCTGAAAAACGGTTTAGAGAAGATGCACTTCGCATTTTAAGGCTTTTCAGGTTTTGTTCCGTTTTAGGTTTTTCTGCCGAAAAATTAACGCTTTATGGTGCAATCGAAAATGCTCACTTGCTTAAAAACATAAGTGCCGAGCGTATAGAAAAGGAATTAAAAATTACGGCTAACGGCAAAAATCCGGAGGCTATTTTACCGCTTCTTGAAACAAAATGTTTACCTGCACTTAAAGCAAATACAGAAATCGGAAAAATAAATAATCTGCCGAGAAGCGAAGATTTAAGATTTTTTGCATTTTTAAGACTTACAAGCGGCAATATATTTGATACGCTTAAGTTCCTTAAGTGCTCAAACTCATTTAGAGAATACTGTGAAAAAATGGAATGTGCAATAGACAAGGAAATTAAAACAAGAGCAGATATAAAAAGACTTTTACAACTTTTGGGGAATGATATCTTTGACCTTTTCTCCTATAAATCGGCAATCGATGGTGAAGAAACGCAAACGCTAAAAAATACAGCCAAGGAAATAATTAAAAACGGCGAGCCGTATAAAATAAACCAGTTGGCAATTAAAGGGAATGACATAGCCGAAAAGGGATACAAAGACAAACAAATAGGTTATGTTTTAGAAAAACTGTTAGAAGCCGTTATAGAGAACTCCGATATAAACACAAAAGAAAAACTTAAAGCGTTATTTTAAGTAACTAACTTAAGCAAGATGCCATACAATGTATTGAATTACATTTCGGCATCTTGATTTTTTTGCAGGTGAGAGTTATGCGAGTTTTAATTATAGGCGGCGACCGCCGGATGATATTTGTTAATAACTATCTTAAAGAAAAAGGATACACGGTAGATACATTAGGTTTACTTAAAAATGATAAGGGCGATATAAAAACCGCCGATATGATAATACTGCCTGTACCGGTAACAAGGGATAAGGTTAACATAAACTGTGTTCTTACGAGCAAGCAAATACCACTTGATATACTAAAAGACGCCAAGCGTGAGGCAACGATTTTCGGCGGAGGTAAGCTTAATTTAGATAATTATACCGACTATCTGGCAAAAGATGAATACGCAATAAAAAACGCCGTTCTTACAGCTGAGGGCGCTATTTCTTATGCCATAGATAACACCGAGTTTTCCCTGTGGAAAAGCAGAATATTAGTGGTAGGTTACGGCAGACTCGGCAAGGTTTTAGCAGACCGTATTAAAGGCTTTAGTCCACATCTTACCGTAAGTGCCAGAAACGAGCGTGATTTTGCTACACTCGATATGCTAGGTATAAATCATATTAAAACCGAAGACATAGGAAGGTTTGATGAGCAGTTTGATATCATCTTTAATACGGTTGACATAAAACTAAATTATAAGGGTAAAGCCTTATTTATTGACCTTTCAAGCAGTGGCGGTGTCACTGATGTAAGCGGCGGCTTAAAATATATAAAACTCCCCGGAGTGACTGAGCTCGTCGTCAGTTCCGAACTTGACCTCAAAGTTGTTCAGTGCCATCTGCGGTCTGAAGGTGCAGTCGTAGGAGT
>JAFXNY010000034.1 GCA_017529165.1 Clostridia bacterium | reverse complement strand
TCCGCCTATCGAGGTAAGATACAACAGGATCGGTTTTCTTTCCTCGACCGGAATATCGGGCGGCAGGAATTAAAAAGAATGATAAAGTTCATGTAGCTTATGGATATGGGTTATTTACCGGCGGCTTGGGTATTGCAGAGGGTTCAAGACGGCTTGGTTGTACTTCAATACCTGTATCATCCGGCAATACTGCAAGACAGCTTACAATTCTTGAAGATTTTCAGTCTGATGCTATTGCTTGTACGCCGTCATACGCAATGTACCTCGGCGAATCTGCCGAGAAAGCGGGCATTGATACTAGCAAGTTGCCGTTGCGTGCAGGAATATTCGGTGCAGAGCCTTGGACCGAAGAAATGCGAAAAGAGATTGAGAAATCTCTTAATATAAAAGCCTATGATATATACGGTTTAACTGAAATTATGGGTCCGGGTGTAGCATACGAGTGCAGTGAACAAAATGGAATGCATGTAAATGAAGACCATTTTATTATTGAAATACTTGACCCTGAAACTCATATGCCCGTACCAGACGGCGAAAAGGGTGAAATTGTATTTACCTGCATAACAAAAGAAGCCTTTCCGCTTGTTCGTTTCCGTACCAAAGATATTGGAACTATAACACACGAAAGATGTGCTTGTGGCAGAACTTTTGTAAGAATGTCAAAGCCTATGGGCAGAATAGACGATATGCTGATTATCAGGGGGGTTAATGTCTTCCCCTCGCAAATTGAAACCGTGCTTTTACAGATGAACTTATCACCAAATTATCAGTTGATAGTTGACAAAAAAGGCGTTCTTGATACGCTTGAGGTTCAGGTTGAAATCAACGAGCAATCATTCTCTGATACAATATCTGATATTGCGCGTCTTGAAAGTGAGCTATCTGACAGACTTAAATCAACACTCGGAATAGCGGCAAAAACGACATTTGTTGCCGCAGGAAGTATAGCAAGGTCAGAGGGCAAAGCAAAAAGAGTAATTGACCGCAGACAACAAATGTAAGGAGAAAGTTTATGTTTATAAAACAATTATCAGTCTTTGTTGAAAATAAGCAAGGCGCTCTCTCAAAAATTATTTCTTCGTTATCTGAAAGCGGAGTTAATATGCGCGCTGTTTCAATAGCCGATACACAAGATTTCGGAATACTCAGAGTAATCGTTAACGATACCCTTAAAGCCGCAGATGTACTTAAAAAGAAAAATGTTATCGTAAGAGTAAATGAAGTTATAGGCGTTGAGCTTAAAGATGAGCCGGGTTCGCTTGCTACCGTTCTTGATTTACTCACGGCGGGTGGCGTTAATGTTGAATATATGTACGCCTTTGTTACCCCCGGCAGTTCTGACGGAGCGTATCTTGTTTTAAGAGCTCGACACAACGAAAAAGCCGAACGAATATTATTTGAAAACAACATTAAAATGCTTTGTGAGGACGATATAATAAATATGTAAACCAGAAGAGTACGGTGCTTGCCGTACTCTTCTTTTATCCAAGCATAATATCAAGTAGCATCATAACTGCAAAACCCGATACAATACCCATTGTTGCAGGATACGGGTCATTTGCCTGATTTTGCTGACATTCAGGTATTAATTCGTGAACAGCTACCAGAATCATTGCACCTGCCGCAAAGGACAGTGCAAAAGGCAATATTGTCTCTACCCAAATAATAAGGGCTGCACCGAGAACACCGGCAATAGGCTCAACTATTCCGGATGCCTGCCCCACCATAAAGCTCTGAAATCTTGATACGCCCTCTCGCCTAAGTGGTATAGAAACTGCGGCGCCCTCCGGAAAGTTTTGAAGTCCAATCCCTATAGCTATACTAATAGCGCCCATAAGTGACTCAATGCTATTTGTATTTCTACCTAACGCACCGAATGCCACACCTACAGCTAAACCCTCAGGTATATTATGAAGTGTGATTGAAAGTACGAGCAATATTATTCTGCGAAAGCGGACGCTTGTAATTGAATTGTTGTCATTTGCCTTATTTGTGGCATATCTAACGATTTTATCCGACAACCATATAAACATAGCTCCACACATAAAACCGCCGGTAGCAACAAAATAGGCCGGTGTTCTAAGTGCTGTTTCTGCCCTTTCAATCGCCGGCTCTAAAAGCGACCAAAACGATGCGGCAATCATAACTCCCGAAGCAAAACCGAGCATTATATTTAATAACTTTGGACTTGGCTTTTTGAAAAAAACAACCGTTGCGGCGCCAAGCGCCGTAACAAACCAAGTGCCAATTGTAGCGATTAAAGCATATAAAATATTCTCTGACATTTTTTACCCTCCTGTACCATTATATTTTTTTGGTACAGGAGGGTGATAATTTATAATATTATACAAACAAGTCCGTTACAGCCTTCATTTATAACTCGTTCAATAGTTTCTTGGACTCTCATTCTGGCATCAGCCGGCATGCGTGCAAGTTTTGTATGTAAGCCTTCATTTACAAGCTCGTGAAGTGACTTTCCGAAAATATTTGAATCCCAAATCTTAACAGGGTTTTCCTCGAACTCGCTTAACAGGTACATTATCAAATCTTCTGATTGTTTTTCACTGCCAACAATCGGACTGACTTCGGTAGTAATATTCGCTTTCATTAAATGAATTGACGGTGCAGACGCTTTTAACCTTACCCCGTATCTGCCGCCCTGTTTAACTATCTCCGGCTCTTCAAGTGACAGTTCTTCAATATCCGGCATTACTATTCCATACCCTGTAGCTTCAACTTCATCAAGTGCATCCTTAACACGCATGTATTGCGACTTAATCTTTGAAAGCTCAATAATATTGTTCATAAGATCTTCTTCATCATTTATATTCAGTCCGGTAGTTTCTGTTAAAATCTTATAGAATAAATCTTGCTTGATATCAAGATTTATAAGAGCTCTTCCTTGCCCTAAATCAATTGAATTAAGCCTTACATTATCCGCCAATTCATCGTCATTAAACTGCTCCTCAAACATATTAACATCTCTGATGTGTGAGATGCCGTTTATGCCGATTTTAATATCGTTTATGAGTCTGTCACGGAGCCAATGATTAGTGGGCAATGTATTTATCCAGCGTGGAAAATCTATGTTTAATTCTTTTACCGGAAACTCATACAGTATTTGTGATAATATTTTTCTGATACTCTCGTCATCGAGGTCAAGACAGCTTACCGCAATTACGGGAACTCCGTATCTCTCCGATAGTTCATTTGCCGCTAAAACAGCTTCCTCACTATCCGGTTCAAGACAATTATATAGAACAATAAAAGGTTTATTAATACTTTTAAGTTCATCTATTACTCTGTTTTCAGCCTCTTCGTATTCTTCCCTTGGTATATCGCTTATACTGCCATCCGTAGTTATAACAAGACCAATTGTTGAATGTTCGGTAATAACTTTTTTTGTCCCGATTTCTGCCGCCATATTAAACGGTATAGGCTCTTCAAACCACGGTGTTTTAACCATTCGTGGTTGCTCGTTTTCTATATAACCGATCGCACTCGGTACTATATACCCAACACAATCAATCAATCTTACATTCATAGTAGCATTATTATCAACACTGATTTTAACGCCTTTTTCAGGTATAAACTTCGGCTCCGTTGTCATAATTGTCCTACCGGAGGACGCTTGCGGCAACTCGTCTTTTGCTCGTTCACGTGAATACTCCTCTGTAATATTGGGCATAACCAGCTTATCCATAAACTGTTTAATAAATGTTGATTTTCCTGAACGCACGGGACCTACAACACCAATGTAAATATCTCCGCCGGTCCTTGCGGCAATATCCTCATAAATGCTCGTGTTAGCCATAATTATTCCTCCGAGATTTAGTTGTTTTCTGTTAGAATAATATGTTGCCAATGATTTCAATATGACAAATAATTGCACCCGAGTTTTCGGGTGCAAAAAAACTATTTATTTGGTTGCATTGAAAGATTAAAGGTAAACCTTTTTTCCGATAGAGAAAACTCTTTTGGAAGTTTAGGTCCACAAGAATCAGAGCCAACACCTGACATCTTATAATCAACTCTCACATAGGTTTTACCAGTTTTTTGTAGTTCATCAGTATGTTCGGCAACACTCAATATTTCGGTACTATATTGCGAAACTCCAATATCAAGCCTATCGCTTTCGAAGATCAGGTCACCAATTTTAAGCATACGCACAGAAGTATGGTTGCCATGCTCTTGCGGTCTTATATAATTAACATATTCTTGCTCTGCGGTGCTTTTGTATAGTCCCATAATACCTGAATGGCACATATCGACATAACTTTCATACGGTCCGATTCCAAAGTATTCAAAAGATGCATTACTATCCGGCACTGAAAACTCAAAACCAAATCTCGGAAGCCAAAACGCACTCTTTCTGACAGTCACATCGGTTTTAATATCAACTCTGCCGTCACCGTAAAAGATAAAGTCTGTATTATACTTTAATAGCGGTAGCCTTGAAACTCCAGAAAGCGAGCCGCATACGGTTATATAATTATCGGTTAAAGCAACATCATAAACCTTATTAAAGAGCCTATTGAGGTTTTCTGACTGCCAATTTTCTCCCTGAACCCAGTTATAACGAATACGCCTGTCGTTATCAATAGGCGCTCTGTAAACACTCAATTTCATTCTATCATCGAATTGCCTGTTACCGTTAATATTAGCTCCCACTATAGTGCCGTAAAGCCTTGAAAAGCTATATTCAAAATTCTCGCCTTTAATAATGATGATTTCACCATTATCAGTAATTTCGGGAGATGTTGTGCATAATTCCGGTTCAATTCGCAGAGCTGTAATTTCGTGCTGAGTCCTCGCAACCTCATAATCACCGTCAAAAAGATAACAGCTTATAAATGCACCGTACTTACATATTTGAGAATCGTATTTAATTTCTATATCAGTGTGGCTGAGAGGCGGTACATCTAATTTAACGGCATTTTCAAAGACTACTACACCATCAACGGATATTTCATATTTGAAAGTGCGCTCAGATAGATTAGTAAAAGAATATCTATTATATACTCTCAGCTTATTAGCTGAAAGTTTGGTTGTCATGGGCTGATATGCATGCTTAGCTTCAAAAGAGCCTGCCTTAAATGATCGGTCATAAAAAACAAGACCGTCACAACAAAAGTTAGAATCATTAGTAAGCTCGCCTTCAAAATCACCGCCGTATCTTGCTATACCGTTTTTATCAATAACGGTATGGTCCGCCCACTCCCAAATACATCCGCCGATTGCCTTAGGGTATTTATTAAAAATATCGGTGTACTGATAAACATCCCCTGGTCCGTTGCCCATTGCATGCGAATACTCACACAAGAAAACAGGACAATCAATTGCCGGATTTTTAATTGCTTTTACAAGGTCACCAGGTGATAAATACATTCTTGAATAAACATCAGCACCATCATAAACGCCTTTATCTCCTGCACCCTCGTAGTGTGATAATCTACCATCGCCTAAAGTGCGTAACCAATCAATTATCAGTTTATGATTGTCGCCATATCCGCTTTCGTTACCGGCAGACCACATAATTACACAAGGATGGTTTTTATCCCTTGCCAC
>JAFXNY010000033.1 GCA_017529165.1 Clostridia bacterium | reverse complement strand
TGGTAAGTGACGAAAGCAAATGCGTTAATTGTCAGCGGTGCGTATCTTTATGCCCGACAAGAGCACTTAAAATAGTTAAGAGCGACTGCCTGCTTCGCGAAAACGCAAATTGGCAAAACGATACAATAAAAGAAATATACAAGCAGGCTTCAAGCGGCGGCGTGTTGTTATCATCAATGGGCAACCCGAAACCTTTACCGGTTTACTGGGATAAAATTTTGCTTAACGCCTCACAGGTAACAAATCCACCCATTGACCCGCTCAGAGAGCCAATGGAAACTAAAGTGTTTTTAGGCAAAAAGCCGAATACTATTACCCGTGATAAAAACGGTAAAATCGACTGCACGCTCTCACCTCAAATTGAACTTTCAATGCCTTTAATGTTCTCCGCTATGAGTTATGGCTCTATAAGCTATAATGCGCACGCATCTCTCGCTCGCGCTGCAACTGAACTTGGTATTCTCTATAACACCGGTGAGGGTGGACTGCACGAAGATTTTTACCGATACGGTACGAATACAATCGTTCAGGTGGCTTCGGGCCGTTTCGGCGTTCACGAGGATTATTTGAGCGCGGGAGCCGCTATTGAAATTAAAATGGGGCAGGGTGCGAAGCCGGGTATCGGCGGTCATTTGCCGGGGGCTAAAATCGTAGGCGATGTATCAAAAACCCGTATGATACCCGAAGGGTCGGACGCGATCTCCCCCGCGCCTCACCACGATATTTACTCGATTGAAGATTTACGGCAGCTCGTTTTCTCACTGAAAGAGGCAACGCAGTATAAAAAGCCGGTAATAGTGAAAGTTGCCGCGGTGCATAACATTGCCGCCATAGCCAGCGGAATTGCCCGAAGCGGCGCGGATATCATCGCGATAGACGGCTTCCGCGGCGGCACCGGCGCCGCTCCTACAAGAATACGCGACAATGTGGGAATACCGATTGAACTGGCGCTTGCCGCCGTTGATACCAGACTGCGCGAAGAAGGAATAAGGAATAATGTATCACTTGTTGTCGGCGGTTCTATCCGCAGTGCGGCGGATGCGGTAAAGGCGGTGGCGCTCGGCGCTGACGCCTGCTATATAGCCACAGCCGCATTACTTGCTCTCGGATGTCATCTTTGCAGAACCTGCCAAAGCGGCAAATGCAACTGGGGAATCGCCACTCAGCGTCCCGACCTTGTAAAACGGCTTAATCCCGATATGGGTGCTGAGCGCCTTTGCAATCTGATGACAGCATGGCAACATGAAATTAAAGAAATCATGGGCGGAATGGGTATAAATTCCATTGAAGCCCTTCGCGGCAACAGATTGATGCTTCGCGGCGTCGGACTAAACTCAAAAGAACTCGAAATACTCGGTATTTCTCACGCGGGGGAATGAAAAATGAAGCGTGTATATGTAAATGAAGAATGGTGTCTCGGTTGCCACTTATGTGAATATAACTGTGCTTTTGCCAATTCAGGTTTAAGCGATATGGCGTATGCCCTCAAAGATAAAAAAATTTTTCCGCGCATTCATGTGGAAGACGGAGATAAAATATGCTTTGCCGTGTCCTGCCGACACTGCACCGACCCGATATGTGTTAAAAGCTGTATCGCGGGCGCTATCTCCAAGGTGGACGGTGTTGTAAAAATAGACCGCAATAAATGCGTAGGGTGCCTTACCTGTGTTCTTGTGTGTCCTTACGGTGCACTTGCACCCGGTGAAAACGGAACCATGCAGAAATGCGAACTATGCCTTGAAAACAACTGCGGGCAACCCGCGTGCGTCGAGGGTTGCCCTAACAAGGCAATAGTATACGAGGAAAGGGACGAAGAAGAGTGAAACAGTATGTAATTGTCGGCCCCAAACATCCAAAAATATATTTAAGCCATTGATTGCCTCTTTCAATAATGGGAGCCCCTTATATGG
>JAFXNY010000032.1 GCA_017529165.1 Clostridia bacterium | reverse complement strand
CTACTGTTAAGATTGCCGAAAAGCTAAAGGAAAGCGGAGCTGTAAAAATACCTGTATTTTTTCGCCTTTATTCCAAACTTAAAGGGTATGAAAGCCGGTATAAATACGGCGTATATGAGTTTAATAATGAATTAGGCTATTCGGGTATTGCGCAAATGCTTATGAATGAGGGCGCTAAAGCGGATAGCGTTAAGGTTACTATACCCGAAATGGCAAGTGTTGATGATATAGCAAAGATTTTAAGCGAGGCAGGGGTTTGCAGTAAGTCGGACTTTTTGTATGAAGTGCGAAACGGCAAGTTTAATATAGATTTTGTAAAAGAGATACCTGCTGATTCGGTATATTATAGGCTTGAGGGATATCTCTTTCCCGAAACATACGATTTTTACTGCTACGATTCAAAGGAATGTGCTCATCTTGCAGTGCTTAAAATGCTTGAAACCTTAAACGGTAAAATAGAGCCTTTAAGGGAGTCAATAAATCAATCTGGTTATAGCTTCCACGAGATTATGACTATGGCGTCCATTGTTGAGCTTGAAGCAGGAGGAAGCCCAGGAGAGATGTCGAATGTCGCAGCCGTTTTCTTTAACAGACTTAAAAGCAAAGATTTTGCAACTCTCGGCTCATCCCCTACAAGAAAATATCCGTATGGGGACGGCAGATATAACACCTATGTTTGTGAAGGTCTCCCTGTAGGTCCGCTGTGTTCCCCGAGCTTTAACTCGATAAAAGCAACTCTTAACCCCACTAAAGATTTTGAATATTATTATTTTGTTACAGATGCTTCAATGAAGTTTTATTACAGGAAAACACTTAATGAGCATAATGCAATAATAGCCAAGCTTAAAGCGGAAAAGAATTGGATATATGAAGATTAAAATACCTGAGCTTTTGTGCCCCGCAGGTGATTTAAGCCGCCTTAAAACGGCAGTCGATTTCGGAGCGGATGCCGTATATATTGCCGGCGAAGAGTTCGGCATGCGTACTGCGGCGGCAAAGTTTAATAAAGATGATATAATTGAGGGCGTAGAGTATGCACACTCAAGAGGAGTCAGAGTTCATGTAACCTGTAATACCGTGCCTCACGATGATGAAATGGCACGCCTGCCCGAGTTTTTAAGCTTTTTAAACAGCTCGGGTGTAGATGCTATAATCGCATCGGATATAGGCGCTATAGCACTGGCAAAACAGTATGCACCTAACTGTGAAATACATGTTTCGGTGCAGTCCGGCATAGTAAACAGCGTTACAGCAAACGAGTTTTATAAAATGGGTGCAAAGCGGATAGTGTTAGCCAGAGAGCTTTCACTTGAAGAAATAAAGCATATAAGGGAGAACACTCCGCATGAGCTCGAAATAGAGGCGTTTGTTCACGGCGCTATGTGTGTGTCCTTTTCGGCGAGATGTCTGCTTTCAAGCTATATGACGGGGAGAGATGCTAACAGGGGAGACTGCGCACAGCCCTGCCGCTGGAGTTATTCTCTTATGGAGGAAAAGCGGCCTGGTCAATACTTTGATATTACCGAAACTAAAAAGGGCACCTATATTCTTAATGCTAATGATATGTGTATGGCGCCGTATCTTGATAAAATGGTCGATGCCGGAGTGGATAGCATTAAAATAGAGGGCAGAGCAAAATCGGAATATTATGTTGCTGTTACGGCGAATGCGTACAGGGGCGCCCTCGATAGTCTTAAAAACTCTAAGGGCGATTGGAAGTTGCCGGAGTGGGTGAATGAAGAGCTTAATAAAATCAGCCACCGCACATATTCTACAGGCTTTTATTTAGGCACACCCCAAAACGCTCAAACCTATGAAAACGCAGGATATATAAGGGACTATAATGTTGCGGCGGTGGTAACCGGATATGAGGATGGTTTAGTTACTGCAGTACTTAAAAATAAGTTTTCCCGTGGCGCAATACTCGATTGCCTTGAAGCCGGATATGAGCCTTACAATATAACGGTTAATACCCTTTACGATAAAAACGGCAATGAAATAGACTGTGCGCCGAGTCCTATGATGGTAGTAAAGATTCCGTTTGACCGTGAAATAAAACAAGGCTCAATGCTTCGAATGAGGGCAGAGTCAAATCTATAAGGCAGAGCAAAGGCTTTGCCTTCAGTCTGTCGACAAACTGTATTTGCTATTTTTTAAGCGGCGTTAAGCCGCATAAAGTTTTTCCGGTGACATGTGCGGCGGAAAAACTCCTTGTAAGCGAAAACCATTTTTTCAACCTTTGGCAGCGAAACAGCTGTAACTTTTGTACTATTTTTATTACTATAGGCAGGAGATGTTCACAAAACTTGAAATGGCGGTTTTCAAGGGGCGTGGGTGGTACTGGCGGGAGTGGAGTGCAGTCCGAAAACCCGTTCCGGTTTTCGGCGAACGGCACTTCCGTCCAGGAGAGTGCCGATTTTTTCGACACTCTCTTAAGGCAGAGCAAAGGCTTTGCCTTTTTGTGTACTGAAAACAGTACAGCGAAAGGTGTAATATTGATTTTGGAGGTGAAAGTATGCTTAAGTTTATACTTGGGCGAGCGCTTAGCGGCAAGTCTTATGAGATTTGCAGGCAAATAGCCTGTTGTGTAAAGGAGGGCAAAAGCCCTGTTTTAATAATTCCCGAGCAGTTCTCGTTTGAGAGTGAAAAAAGAATACTGTCCCTCCTTGGAGACGCCGATGCCCAAAAGGTAAAGGTACTAAGCTTTAGCCGCCTTTGTGATGAGGTCGGGAATATTTCGGGCGGTTTTTCGTTAGGCGAGCTTACAGATTCCGAAAAAATAATACTTATGACCACTGCACTTAAAAACGTCAGAAGTGAGCTTAAGTATTTCGATAAATATGCACTTTCCTCCGGTTTTTCAAAAATGATGCTTAATACGGCGGACGAGTTTACCCTAAACGCAGTATCCCCTGCAGATGTTTTAGAGGCGGCAGAGGAAGTAGGGGACAGTGTTTTAGGGCGAAAGCTATATGATACCGCAGTTATTTTTGCTGAATATAACCAGCTTATCGCAGAAAAGCTTTCCGGTTTTGAGGATAGGCTTAATAGGCTATATATTGTCCTCCATAGCGTACCGTATTTTAGAGATAAGAGCGTATTTATTGATTCGTTTAGCGGTTTTACCGGTCAGCAGTATAAAATTATAGACCGTATTGTATCGCAGGCTAAAGATACTGTAGTATCTTTTTGTGATAATGCACAAAGTGTCAAGGGCCTTGATATTTTTACAAATATAAAAATTGCAAAGAACAGAATTAGTTTAATAGCTAAAAAACATGGCGTTAAGATAGCAGACGATACTGTACTGCCAAGCGGTAAATATGTACCGAGTGGTATTTCGGCAATAGAAGAGTTTATGTGCTTTGGTAAAACGGAAAGGGATGCTGAGTCTGTTCTTAATGTTTGTTGTGCTCAAACGGCTTTTGATGAGGCAAGATTCGTTGCTCGCAATATCAGGAGAATTGTGCGTGAGCAGGG
>JAFXNY010000031.1 GCA_017529165.1 Clostridia bacterium | reverse complement strand
CATTGCTATCACAAAAACTCGCCCAAACGCAGTTGTTGTACAAAGCTATATCGCTCGGTGGGTTATCGTCATACAGAATAACTCCGTTCCATAAAACGCTTAGGTCTGAATCAAGCAAATAACAGTTCCCACTCTTATCGCATAAAAACACTTTTCCGCTCGGTAAAAGTATTGCTTTTGTTGTGATAAAATTATCACACAAATCTAAAACGGGTTTATAATTACTGCCAAACTTTGCTATAAGATAAACATTTTTAGGGATATCTGTAAGAGCCCCTGTTTTGGCGTCAAACATCTTAAACTTTATTAAAACACTATCGTCTATAACATCTTCAAGATATGAAAAAACAAGACCGTCAGGCTTTTTAATCATATCGTAAACCTTGCCGCTGAATATCTGCCGCACAGTTTTCACCCCTTAATATCAATAATACCGTCACTAATCATTCGCGTGCCGGCGAGCAGTATGCCAACCTTTGCACTGTAAAAGTTAAGACCGCCCTGCATATACACACAAAAAGGTTCTCTTAGCGGTGCATCTGCCGAAAGTTCTATGGAAGCGCCTCCTGTAAATGCTCCTGCCGCCATAATAACCTCATCCGTGTACCCGGGCATTGGTGCCGGAGTGGGTACAGCGGCGGAATCTATCGGCGAACCGGACTGAAGCCCTCTGCAAAACGATATAAGTGCATCTCTTGTCTTTAGCTTAATAATTTCGATTATATCTGATCTCGGTTCGTCTGCTGTGGGGCTTACCTCATATCCAAGCTCTGAAAATAATGCGGCGGCATAAACGGCGGTTTTAAGCGCTTCGCCTACTGTGTGAGGAGCCGCAAAAAAGCCCATATATAGCTCTCTGTTATGACCCAGTGTAGCACCAACTTCTCTTCCTACTCCGGCACAGGTCATTCTGTGAGAGCACATTTCTATATATTTCCTTTTACCTGCTATATATCCTCCGCTTGGCGCTATTCCTCCGCCGGCGTTTTTTATAAGCGAGCCTGCCATTAAATCGGCACCTACTTCTGTCGGCTCAAGAGTCTCCACAAACTCACCGTAACAGTTATCTACCATAATAACGGTGTCCGGCGATACCGATTTCACCGTATCGCAAAGAACTCTTATATCATTTATAGAAAGACTTTTTCTAAGGCTGTATCCTCTTGAACGCTGAATATATGCCATTTTATATGTCTTTTTTGCAAGGCGTTTTTTAATTTCCCGGGTATCAGGTACACCATCACTGTTCAAGTCCACCTGCTCATAGTTTACCCCGAAATCTTTAAGAGAACCGTCAGTCTTTTCGTCAATACCGAAAACGCCTGTAATAGTATCATAGGGTCTGCCTGTGAGTACAAGAACTGTATCTCCGGGCCTTAACACTCCAAAAAGCGCTACGGACAGCGTGTGCGTGCCGGATGCAAAGCTGTGCCTTATCAGTGCATCTTCGGCGCCGAAAGCAGTAGCTACAACACGGTCTAATGTATCACGCCCGATATCGTCATATCCGTACCCTGTCGAAATGCCTAAATGCATTTCGCTCACACCGCATTTTATGAAAGCGGATAGTACCTTTTGTCCGTTATATTCGCTTATACTTTCAATTCTACTGAAAGCATTAGAGCAGTCACTCATTATTTTTTTATCAATCAGACTGAGTCTCTCGTCAATATCAAAAAAAGCCAAAATCTATTTCCTCCAATAACCCGCCTTGTAAACGGGTGTGAAACCGTATTTATTATAAAATGGAATAAGCTCGTCCCTGCAAACTGCAAGTATAGGCTTATCACCGCTGATAGCCGCTAATAACAGCGCTCCGCCAAGACCCTTTTGTTTTGAAACAATACCGTTTAAGAGTCTAAAGTTCTCACATTCGAGCGTTATTGCAATGCAAGCGTCCTTTTTACCGTAAACCTTTATAAGTCCACGGTTTTTCCTCCTGCAATAATCGGTTGCAAAGTATTCGTAATCCGGCAAGCTAAACTCATCTATAGACAGCAGGTCGTATGCCTCACGGCTCGAAAAATCATAAGAAAACATATTGCTCCAAGTATTTTTGGGAGGATTTTTGCAGATAAGCACATTGACCTCTTCAAAATTATCAAACAAAAGCCTTAGATTATCAGCGCTCGTGAAAACACTGTTAGGGCGCAAAAACGATAAAAACTGTTTAAGCTCTTCCGTGTCCGACTTGCCGTAAATCACAGCGTCTGAGCCAATTAAATATATGACTGCATTAGTTTCAGCCTGAATAAATAGCTTTGAGTCTTTAGGGTATGCAGTAAACATATTCTCTATTTTTACGGCTTCTGCAGAAAGCTCGTCCAAAAGGGGAAGAGAGTGTATTCTATTTATCATTGGCGATATACTCTATCATATATTTTGCAAGATTATATACGGCGTCAATATCATTTATATCAGCTGCCGAAGAAGAGGTGTGTATATATCTGCACGGAACAGATAAGGCGATAGTTTTAACGCCCGCTCGTGATAAGTGTATAGCCCCCGAATTGTTTCCGCCTGCTACAGCCCTTTTAGGTTGCGATTTAATAGGGGAAGACAATGCCGCATTGTAATAATCTCGGGCATATACTGTTGCCTTATCCATAAACGAAACTACGGCGCCGCCTCCTAAATTGCAAACACTTTTATCATAAGGCACATCTTTGATATCTGCGGCAGTTGTACCCTCTAAAACTATTGCGGCATCCGGCGCTACACTGTAAGCGGCAGTTTTAGCACCACGGAGTCCTATTTCCTCCTGTACCGAAAAAACGGCGGTGAAATCATATTCGTTATACTCTTTTATGAGATTTATAAGTATTGCGCAACCTACTCGGTCATCAAGTGCCTTTGATATTATTTTATCTCCGTTTACCGTAAAATCGGAGTCCATAACAGCACGGTCGCCAACCGTGAGTAACCGTTCTGATTCTTCACCGCCTTTAGCGCCTATGTCGATATAAAGACTGT
>JAFXNY010000030.1 GCA_017529165.1 Clostridia bacterium | reverse complement strand
TCTGTAAAATCTCTTTCATAGCATACAGTAACGCCTTTTTAACAGGCAAAGTATCTGCGAGGGTATCAAGGCGGCTAAAGCGTATTGTGCAGTATTTACCGCATGGCTTTCTAAGCCTGCTTGCGAGGCTCTCACTTTTAATGTCGGTAATTTCAAGTTGTACGCCGTCTATTTCTCTTTTTTCGGTTTTAACATCTGTGCCATGTAGGTTTTCTTCGCTGATAAGGTCTGTTCTGATATCCATTCTATCACCGATATTATTCTTACCGAAAAACATTTACATATGAAAAAAACACGGCAAAAATGCCGTGTTTTTTGATGCTAGTTAAGCTTCCTCGCCCTTATATTTTGCAACAACCTTTTTAATTCTGTCAACCGGGTCTAAAAGCTTGCTTATTGAGTTGTCATTGTTAAGGGTATCAACAAGCAGTGCTATGTATTTCGCCATATTAACACTGCAATACCAATCTCTCGATAACAGCTCGGGTGTTTGATAAATAAGATTTGTGGTGAAAACTTTGGTGATGATGCCACGCTTGCAGTAATCGTCAAACTTCTCCAGTCCCTCAACAAAGAGACCGAATGTTGAGAATATAAATATTCTGCCTGCGCCCATTTCTTTAAGCTTTGAAGCAATATCAAGCATTGAATCGCCGGAGGAAATCATATCGTCAACAAGTATTAAATCTTTGCCCTTTATATCACTCCCCAAAAACTCGTGCGCTTCAATCGGGTTTCTGCCGTTTACAACTATAGAGTAGTTACGGCGTTTATAGAACATACCAAGCTCTAACCCTAAAACCGATGAATAATAAATACAGCGACCCATACCGCCCTCATCGGGGGAAACAATCATTGTATGTTCTTTATCAAGTTTAATATCGGGGACAACCTTAAGAAGTGCCTTAATCATTTGATATGCCGCCTGAACATTATCAAAGCCGTCAAGTGGGATAGCATTGTTAACTCTCGGATCGTGCGCATCAAATGTAATTATATTCTTAACGCCCATTGATACAAGCTCTTGCAGTGCCATAGCGCAGTCCATAGACTCACGGGAGGTTCTCCTGTGCTGTCTGCCCTCATAGAGCATCGGCATAATAACTGTAATTCTTCTTGCCTTTCCTCCGAATGCCGCTATAACACGCTTAAGGTCCTGGAAGTGGTCATCAGGGCTCATTGGAACAGTTTGCCCATACATCTTGTAAGTTACGCTGTAGTTAAAGCAATCGCAGATAATAAAAGCATCAAGACCACGGGCTGTGTGCTTAAGCACCGCTTTAGCTTCGCCTGTACCGAAGCGAGGACAATTAGGCGTTACAACAAAGGTTTCATCTTCGGGGATATCCCGCCACTGTTTAAGGTAATAATCAACCTTTGAGGCAATATCCTCGCAACCTTTCATGCTTACAATGGCAAGATCGCCGTAAGGCGTGTGTTTGAAATCTACATTTGACATAATTTGCTTCCCCCGAAATATTTAATTTCCTGTATTGTATCACATTTTTTTTGCTAAAAAAAGACTTTTTTAGAAAAAATATGATATTTATTTAATTTATATATAAAATAAATTGCTATCGGTGCATTTTTCTGTTATAATTGTATTTGCAAAAATATGTTTGGGGGAGAATATTATGCCGAAAGTTACACTTCTTGCGTACACTCCGGATCCTGAAAGAACTATTGCCTGTGCGGCAAAGTTATGTTACAGTCCTTCTACTATCGAAGATTTAAGGGACGGTCTTACAGACGATAAGGTTGAATCGTTTGTTAATATGCTTTCGGGTCTAGGACACGAAAGCCCGATTGAACATGCTTCGTTTACATTTGGTATCGAGGGTGTTTCACGCTCGCTTTTAGCACAGATAACAAGGCATCGTATTGCATCCTTTTCGGTTAAAAGCCAGCGGTATGTAAAAGAGGGAGAGTTTGAGTTTGTAACTCCGCCCGAAGTTGAGGCCGAAAGTGATGTTTTAGAGATTTATAAAGAGTCTATGCGTGCGGCACAAGAGGCGTACGATAAAATTGCCGAAGTGCTTACAGAAAAACATAAAAAGGTGTTTTTAGCCGATGGAAAGGATGAAAAAACAGCCGCAAGGCTCGCTTCTAAAAAAGCGATTGAGGATGCCCGTTTTGTTCTTCCTAATGCGTGTGAAACAAAAATGGTTGTCACAATGAATGCTCGCTCGCTTATGAACTTTTTCCACCACCGTTGCTGTAACAGAGCGCAGTGGGAAATACACGAGGTTGCCGACCAGATGTTAAAGCTTGTGTGCGGTGTTGCACCTAATCTCTTTAAGAATGCAGGTCCGTCCTGCGTGTGTGGCGCCTGCCCTGAAGGCAAGATGACCTGCGGAGATATAATTAATGTCAGAAAACGCTATGAGGATATAAAAAAGAATGGGTAAGCTTATAGTAATAGAGGGGCTTGACGGAAGCGGCAAATCAACACAGCTTGAGCTTCTTAAAAAAAGGCTGAGTGAGGTAGGATTTCCGATAACTGCCGTGTCTTTCCCCGATTATGATAGCGATTCAAGCGCACTTGTAAAGATGTATTTATCGGGCAAGTTCGGCGAAAAGGCGGATGATGTAAACCCCTATGCCGCATCGCTTTTCTATTGTGTGGATAGATATGCATCTTTCAAATCAAAATGGGGCAAAGATTATAATTCCGGCAAGGCAATAATAGCAGGGCGATATACCACTTCAAATGCCATACATCAGACCTCGAAGCTTGAACGTAGTGAGTGGAAGCCTTTTCTCGATTGGCTATACGATATCGAATATAACAAAGTGGGAATACCCAAGCCCGATTTGGTAATATTTCTTGATATGCCGGTTGAGGTTTCTCAAAAGCTTTTGTCCGGCAGATACAAAGGCGATGAAAACAGTAAGGATATACACGAACGGGATATTGAGTATTTAGATAAATGCAGGTGCGCCGCAAAGTTTGTTGCCGATTATTCCGGTTATAAAACGATAAACTGCGCAAAGGCAGGAAGCCCCAGAACTATTGAAGATATATCCGATGAGATATTCGCTTTAGTTACAGAAATATT
>JAFXNY010000029.1 GCA_017529165.1 Clostridia bacterium | reverse complement strand
TGACTTGTACGGTGACTCTCCGAGAATAAGGTCGAACATTGTATTGAGAACAGGGAAAATCTCAATGTCCCTGTTATAGTTTACCGTGGTTTTGCCGTATGCCTCAAGGTGGAACGGGTCTATCATATTAACATCGTTAAGGTCGGCGGTTGCGGCCTCGTAAGCAACATTTACAGGATGCTTTAGCGGAATACTCCAAATTGGGAAGGTTTCAAACTTTGCATATCCTGCTTTAATGCCACGCTTATACTCGTGATAAAGCTGGGAAAGGCAGGTCGCCATTTTTCCGCTTCCCGGGCCCGGGGCAGTAACAACTATAAGCTTTCTTTCGGTTTCTATGTAGTCGTTTTTACCAAAACCGTCTTCACTAACAATAAAGGGGATATTAGATGGGTAATCAGATATCGGATAATGCCGGTAAGATTTGATTCCGAGGCTTTTAAGGCGGTTTTCAAATGCAATAGCGAGCGGGTGGCCTGTAAAGCGTGTGATTACAACACTTCCAACATAAAGCCCGATACCTCGGAAAGCGTCAATAAGCCTAAGCGTTTCAAGGTCATAGGTAATACCTAAATCGCCTCTGCGTTTATTTTTCTCAATAGCATCGGCGTTTATAACGATTACTATTTCCGCCTCGTCCTTAAGCTCTAAAAGCATTTTAACCTTTGAATCGGGCGCAAAACCCGGAAGCACACGGGAAGCGTGGTAATCGTCAAACAACTTACCGCCGAACTCCATATACAGCTTGTCCCCGAACATAGCGATTCTATCCCTTATGTTCTGCGACTGAAGCCGTATATACTCTTTGTTATCAAAACCTACCTTTTTCATAAAATATCCCCTCCATAATAACTTACTTATTATAGCAAAATGTCCGCCGCCTTTCAAGTGGGCAACGGACATTTTTTGTATTTTTTTAGTTTATTCCAAGCCTTTTCCGCAGCAGCGTTTATATTTTTTACCGCTGCCACATGGGCATAATGCGTTTTTGCTTACAACGCCTTTGCCTCTGATAGTCGCAGGCTTTTCTCCGGCGGAGGTCTCTTCGGCTACCTTTTCACGCTTTACTTCTTCGTTCTTTTGAACTCTGACAGTCAAAACAAGCCTTGCAGTTTGCTCTCTTATGGCGTCTGTCATAGCAGAAAACATATCATAGCTTTCGTTTCTGTATTCAACTACCGGATTGTGTTGGCCGTAAGCACGAAGACCGATACCCTGGCGCAGTCTGTCCATATTATCAATATGGTCCATCCAGTTTGTATCAACACTGCGTAAAAGCATTACACGCTCGATTTCACGCATAAGCTCACTGCCAAACTCTGCCTCACGCTTTTCGTAAATAGTGTGCGCTTTCTCTTTAAGTGTTTTGGCAACCTCTTCTTTTGTGGTATTTCCGAGCTCTTCGGGTGTAAACCGCAGGTCATCTTTATCGGTTATCATACCCAAGAAATGCTCACGAAGTCCTGCAATATCCCAATTATCGTGAATATTGTCGTCCGATAGATAGACATTTGTGTAAATATCAATAGTATCGTCTATCATTTTGGTTACGGTTTCTTTGAGGTTTTCGCCGTCTAAAACACGGTTTCTCTGCTCGTATATAAGCTCACGCTGTTTGTTCATTACATCATCATATTCGAGCACATTTTTACGAGCGGCAAAGTTCATACCCTCTTTTTTGCGTTGAGCGCTCTCGATAGTTCTTGATAAAATAGGGCTCTCAAGCGGCACATCCTCCGGCACACGCATAGTATCCATAAGGGAAGATATGCGCTCTCCGCCGTAAAGGCGCATAAGGTCGTCCTCAAGGGATATAAAGAACTTTGTGTATCCCGGGTCGCCCTGACGGCCTGCACGGCCACGGAGCTGATTATCAATTCTTCTTGAATCGTGCCTTTCGGTGCCTATTATGCAAAGGCCTCCGGCCTCCCGTACTTTATCTGCTTCGGGAGCAATTTCCGCTTTGTATTCGTCATAAAAGGCTTTATATTTCTCTCTGGCGGATATTATATCCTTATCGTCAGTCTCAGCAAAGCCTGTCGCCTCTGCGATTATTTCTTCGCTGAGTCCCTCTTTCCTTAAAGCTGATTTTGCAAGATATTCTGCATTACCGCCGAGCATAATGTCGGTGCCTCGTCCTGCCATATTGGTAGCTATTGTAACGGCGCCGTATTTTCCTGCCTGCGCAATTATCTCTGCTTCTTTTTCGTGGTGCTTTGCATTGAGTACATTATGCTTAATGCCCTGCTTTTTAAGAAGTGCCGATAAAAGCTCAGATTTCTCAATAGTAACCGTACCAACAAGAACAGGCTGACCTTTTTCGTGAGCTTCGATAATCTTGTTAATTACCGCAATAAACTTGCCTTTTTCGGTCTTATATACAGCATCGTCATCATCGGTGCGTATAAGAGGCTTGTTTGTAGGTATCTCGATTACATCAAGCTTGTATATTTCCTGAAACTCCGCTTCCTCTGTCATTGCCGTACCGGTCATACCGGATAGCTTGTTATAAAGCCGGAAGAAGTTTTGGAAAGTAATGGTTGCAAGGGTTTTTGATTCGTGCGCAACCTTTACGCCCTCTTTTGCTTCTATTGCCTGGTGGAGACCCTCGTTATAACGCCTGCCGAACATAAGGCGGCCTGTAAACTCGTCAACAATTATAACTTCGCCGTCTTTAACAACATAATCAACATCACGCTTCATAATTCCGTGTGCACGAATAGCTTGATTTATGTGGTGGGCGATTTCGATGTTTTCGCTGTCATTAAGGTTTTCGATACCAAAGAACTTTTCGGCTTTTTCAACACCCGAGGGGGTAAGTGTGGCGGTTTTTGCTTTTTCATCTACTACATAGTCGCCGTCAAAAGCCTGCTGTTCGTCAGTCGCTTTGTCATCGGTTTCTTTAACCTTAACCATTTTAAGCGTAAGCGCAAACTTGTTTGCGGTAGTGTAAAGGTCGGTTGATTTACTGCCTTGACCTGAAATTATAAGCGGTGTTCTCGCCTCATCTATGAGAATAGAGTCCACTTCGTCCACAATCGCAAAATTGTGTCCCCGCTGAACCTTGCCATCTTTATATGTCACCATATTATCACGCAGATAATCAAAACCGAGTTCGTTGTTGGTGCAATAGGTGATGTCTGCGTTATATGCCTCACGCTTTTCCTCATTATCCATTCCGTGAATAATAAGACCAACGCTAAGACCTAAAAATCTATATAGCTTGCCCATCCATTCAGAGTCACGCTTGGCAAGATAATCGTTTACCGTTACGATGTGAACGCCTTTGCCCGACAGGGCGTTAAGATATGCCGGAAGAGTGGCGACAAGCGTTTTACCCTCACCGGTTTTCATCTCGCTTATTCGTCCCTGATGAAGTATGATACCGCCTAAAATCTGAACAGGGAAGTGCCGCATACCAAGCACTCTGTCACCCGCTTCACGGCAGGCGGCAAAGGCCTCGGGCAGAATATCGTCAAGTGTTTCGCCATTTGACAAGCGGTCCTTAAACTCTTGCGTTTTTGCTCTTAACTCACTATCGCTTAAAGCTTTATACTCTGCTTCAAGCGAGAGTGTTTTATCAAGTAAAGGCTTTACTCTTTTTATTTCACGCTGGCTGTAATTGCCAAACATTTTTCTTAAAATACTCATATATTACCTCTCAATAAGTGTAATGATACCGTCTTTGATTTTAAGACCGCTTGTTACAGATAAATTGTAATCTTTATCAATGAAAACCGCCTCAAAACCATCGGTATTCTCTATTGCTATTTTTGCATCTCGCAGACCTGATAAAATACATATTGTACTGAGCGCATCGCAATCAGCCGAAGTATCGCCTATAACCGAAGCACTTAGTAAATCGGTTTCTGCAGGATACCCCGTCTTTGGGTCAAGAATATGGTGGTACAAAGTATTTCCGCCGTCTAACACAAAATAGCGTTCATAAATGCCTGATGTGGAAATGCTTTTGTTTTTCATCTTGATTGTGGCGGAAATTTCGCTTGCAGTAAACGGTTTTTTAATGCCTACATTATAAAAATCATTACCGAAAACAGTAACATTTCCGCCAAGATTTATAATGCCTGTTTTAACTCCGTTATCGGTAAAGTATTCGAGCAATTTATCAGCAATATATCCCTTTGCTATACCGCCTAAATCTATGCTCTTGCCGTGTGTATTTACTGTGCTTTCAGATATATCAATGCTCTGGTAGTCAACATTTTTAAGAGCCTCGGAAATCTCGTCCCGAGTAGGCACAATCTCGTTATTAAAATCCCACAGGTCCGAAACAGGTGATATGGTTATATCAAACCTGCCATCCGAATAATTGCAGTAATGAAGCCCCTTTTTAATAACTTCAAGTGTATCGGGGCTTACTTTTCTTTCTCCGCCGGACAGCAGAGAAACTTCGCTTTTCTCTTTCGTTCGGCTTAAAGTGTTCTCATATTTTTCACACAACGAAAAAGCGCCGTTTAATACTTTATCGCTGCACGGTGCAGTGATGGTTACGGCGGTATCAAAGTATATTTCAGTTGCTGTGTTTTGCGCTGATGTGCAAGAACAGAGAAAAACTAAAAACAGTGCTGTGCTTAAATATAGACTTTTTTTCATAAGCGTATTATACTACTTCTTCCTTTTTTTGTAAAGATGTGTTATGATAGTAATAAATATATGAAGAAAGGTGGCGGTAATTTGAAAAAACTTGATATTATTGTTATAAGTGTAATTTGTACTTTTGCCGCCGCTTTGGCAATATTCTTTTTTGTGTTTAGCAAAAACGGTAAAACCGTAGTTGTAAAACAGGATAAAAAAGTGGTTGCCGAGTATCCGCTAAATGTCGATAGGGAAGTCAAACTTAAAGGCAATACATTTATAATCAAAGATAAAAATGTGTTTATGAGCCACGCCGATTGCAAGAATCAGATTTGCGTAAAAACCGGCAAAATCTCAAAAAGGGGCGAATGTATAGTATGTCTTCCAAACAAGGTAATTCTCGAAATACAATAAAAAAGCTTTGCCTTTATGCTATGCTTACCGCTGTTTGTATGGTGATAGGGTATATCGAAAGCCTTTTTGAATTATCTTTTATAGCTCCGGGCGTTAAAATCGGTCTTTCTAATGCTGTGGCTTGCGTGCTTATTTTTAGAAAAGATATAAAAGGTGCATTTGCGGTTAATGTTTCGAGAATACTTTTATCCGCAGTGTTGTTCGGCTCGCCGGTATCCTTGGCTTTTGCGCTTTGTGGCGGAGTTGTATCTCTTTCTTTAATGTCTCTGCTTAGTAAAAGCAGATATCTTTCGGTAGTAGGTATTAGCGCTATAGGCGGTACGGTGCATAATGCCGTTCAATGCCTTGTAGGAATATTCTTTGTTGGCACAGGTGTCTTTTATTACCTGCCTTTATTGCTTGTTGCCGGAGTGCTTTGCGGAACGGCGGTTGGTGTATTGTCATCGCTGGTACTGAGAAGGATAAAAAGGGGTGAATAGTGTGTATAACTCTTTTTCAAAATATTATGATGTTCTTATGTGTGATGTTGATTATAAGGCGAGATGTGAATATCTTTATTCACTTTTTTGCTACTTTGGCAAACCGCCTCATCTTCTTTTAGACCTCGCTTGCGGTACCGGCAATATTTCAAATGAGTTCGCAAAAAAGAGCGTTTCGGTAATCGGTGTTGATATTTCTGAAGAAATGCTTTCGGTAGCGCAGGAAAAATCAAGAAAGCTTGGCATCTCGGTGACTTCTGCTTCACTTCGCCGG
>JAFXNY010000028.1 GCA_017529165.1 Clostridia bacterium | reverse complement strand
CGAGCAGGACATCCTTTATCTCATAATTTCTTCTCTCATATGCCCGTTAGCACGGTACACATTCGCATTCCCTCTTTTTTGGGCGCCCGATTATATTACCACATATAAAACCCCTTGTCAACACTTTTTTATAAGTTTTTTAAACTTTTTTCATATAATATGTGCGGTGCTTTCGCACCGCACAAAAAACACGTGTGTTTTTGTCTTCTATTCCGCCAAGCCTTCGGAAATGCCGAGCATAACTATACCGATAATTACCGCCGCTACGCAGGCGTACTGTGCGGCTTTCAGTTTCTCTTTTATAAATATTCTGGCGAGTATAGCCGATACGATACAGTAGGACGCAACCATAGGTGCGGCGAGTATCGGTTTTGACGCCATAGCGTAAACATAGAAAACCTGACCGCCCTCTTCGCAAAGTGCGGCAATGCACTTTGGCGCCTCACTCTTTGCAAACGGGTTATACGCTTTTCTCGTTTTAATAAGCATAAAAGCCCAGGCTATAATTCCGGCGAGCAGGAAGGTAAGCCCGTAAAGGATAAGCACATCTATTTCGCCAAGACCCAGTCCTGTTTTTTCATCGAGAATAATTCCGTCCGCCGAGGTGCCTATTGTATCAAATACGCAATATAATATCGGGAACAATAGTGCCAATGCGCCGAAACGGTATTTTCTGTCCTCTTTTGCAAGACCGCTTTCCGCGGAGGACAGCCGTTGTTCAACTATGCCGAGCGCAATAACACCCAAAACTATTATAGTTGTTCCGACAATATCGAGCAATGAAAACTCTTCAGTAAAGGAGCCTATGTGCCCTCTTGCGGAAAAGAAGACAAAAATAGCTACTGCCGAAAAAGCACCCGAGGCGTTTTGAACGGGCGATACGATTGATACCTCTAAATAGCGAAGACCGGCGTACCCTATAACCATTGAAATTATGTAGCAGAGGGAAGCCGGAGAATATTTTACCGCATTCGAAATCAGCGCCGGCAGAGAAAACTTTGTCTCAGAAAAAGGCATCAGCACAAGGGCAAAAACGCCCATTGCAAGACCAACCCACACAGCTATTTTAAGATGGGAATACCTATCGTTTTCATCTGTGCCTTTTTTATAAAAGAGATCGGCAGACCCCCAAAAGAGCATACACGCCAAAGAGAGAATAAACCACATTTGAATATTTTACCTTTCTTCATTGCCGAGTTTCCTTGCAAACTCGGCGAGCTCGTCCTTTGAATAAAACTCAAGCGTAATGGTACCCTTGCCGTTTTCCTTCGGTTTTATGTTAACCTTGCGGTGCAGTGCCTTTTTAAGTGAAATAGCAACCTCGTCATAAAAAGTATCCTTCTGAGCCACAGGCTTTTTAGGTGTGCTTTTAGGCGCTTTCGCCATTTTTTCAAGCTCTCGCACACTAGCACCTGCTATCGCCACCGCAAGCATGTTTTCTCTGAGCGCCTCGTTATCGGTAACGCTGAGCAGTGCCCTTGCGTGACCGGCGGTGATTTTACCCGCAAGCAATACCGCCTGTTCTTTTTCGTTAAGACTTAACAACCGAAGCGCATTGGTAACAGTAGCTCTCGCTTTTCCCACACTCTTTGCCACCTGCTCTTGCGAAAGCCCGTAATTATCAATCAGCATTTTATACCCCTTGGCTTCCTCTATCGCATTAAGGTCTTCTCTTTGAAGATTCTCAATAAGGGCGGTTTCAAAATACTCTGTGTCACTTAGCTCTTTGATTACTACCGGAACAAAAGTAAGCCCTGCAAGGCGGCTCGCCCTCCAACGCCTCTCGCCTGCCACTATCTGATATGTGCCGGCAGGTGTAGGGCGGACCACTATCGGCTGAATAAGACCGTGCTCTGCAATGCTCTCTGCGAGTGATTCAAGCGTCTGCTCATCAAAATCTTTTCTCGGCTGATTGCGGTTAGGCTCTATTTCAGAAAGCCTGATTTCTACTACGCCCTCATTTTGTGCCGCATTTTCATCAAAAAGCCCCTCAAGACCTCTGCCGAGTCCTTTTTTTACTGCGCTCATAAATCACCCCTCCTGTTTCTTTTCAAAAACTCTTTTGCCAAATCGTTATAGGCGTTTGCACCCTTTGAGCGTGCATCATAATACTGAATAGGCATTCCGTGGCTCGGTGCCTCACTTATTCGCACCGCACGGGGTATCGCCGTTTTGTAAAGTTTGTTTCCGAAATACTTTTTAATCTCTCCCACAACCTGGTTTGTAAGATTAAGTCGTGCATCATACATTGTAAGCACTATACCCTCGATTTCAAGCGTTGGGTTATAAAGCCGCTTTACCTGTCGGATAGAAGCTATAAGCTGCGAAAGGCCCTCGAGCGCATAATATTCACACTGCAAGGGAACCAGCACCGTATCGGCGGCATTAAGTGCGTTTATGGTAATAAGCCCTAAGGACGGCGGACAGTCGATAAACACATAATCGTATTTTTCTCTGACTCGTGAGAGTGCCGTTTTAAGCCTTGCTTCACGGTGCTCTATCTCGATAAGGTCAATCTCGGCGGCGGCAAGATTCATAGAGGAGGGTATTATATCAACACCGTTAAACGAGGTTTTAACGGTTGCCTCCTCAGCTGAAACACTTCCAAGCAGTAGTTCATAGCTTGTACTGCTTGCATTTTTCTTGGCTATCCCGTAACCGCTTGTGGTGTTGCCTTGCGGGTCCGCATCCACAAGCAAGACCTTTTTCCCCTTAAGACCTATTCCTGCCGAAATATTAACGGCAGTGGTGGTTTTGCCAACTCCGCCTTTTTGGTTAACTATGGCTATTATCTTTCCCAAATCCACACCTCCAAGTGTGCAAAATATATGTATTATAAATATTATAATATAATAACTATATTATATAAGGATGTTTCACGTGAAACAGAATTACCGGCAGATTTCTCCGCCGGTACTCATTATACCAATAATTCTAATAATTGTAAATAGCTTTTGTCGCTATTTGTCGCCAGGTTTGAAAATAAGTGCCATAAGTATTCCGGCACAAATAGCAGTGGCGATACCGGCAGATGTGGCGGTAAGACCGCCTGAAAGCACTCCTATAAGCCCGTACTCTTCAACCGCTTTTCGCACGCCCACGCTCAGCGAATAGCCGAACCCCGTAAGCGGAACGGTGGCTCCTGCTCCGGCGAAATCTACTAACGGCTTATAAACCCCTATTCCGCCTAAAAATACTCCGGCAACAACATATGCCGTTAATATCCTTGCCGGCGTTAGCTTTGTAATATCAATCAGAACCTGACCTATAAGGCAGAGAGTGCCTCCAACAAGAAAAGACCAAAGCAACTTAAGAAATATATCCACAAAAAACACCTCCAATGTTTCCCTAAAAACATTAAAGGTATTTTTCCCCGATATTTTTCCGTTATTCCTGCGTTTTGTAGCAGTTTTCTATCATTTTGAGCGTTTTTCCATAATCTATGTTTCTTACTTTTATTTTATCGGCGCTTTCGGAACAGATTATAATTTCCGCCTTGCAGGTACCATATTTCCTGTCTGCCGGTGTCCTGATTAACTTGATTTCGCCGACATTCGTCTTTGTGCTATAAAGCTCACGCACGGTAAAACCTGAAAAACCGCTTGCAAAAACATTGTCCGAAATGCAAAGGCCGCCCGATTTATAGCATTTGTAGCACAGATTGCCGTAATACACTATAAGAACCATAACAGCTATGCCGAGGAGTATCAAAAACCGTGATATCGGCCTGAAAATCAAGGAAAGGCTTACAGTAAAGGTTATATCGAGAACCGCCGCAAACCGGGACGGCCACAAAAAACGCATAACATTTCTTTTTGACTGTTTGGCGGAAAGGCGCTCTCCATCAGGTGATAAGAACGAAAAATAGGTTTCAAATTGGCTTTTTATCTCTTCGTGACTTGCCGCAGGTACAATTGTCGCCTTTTCGCCCCTTTTATCACCGTAGCCTCCCACCGCCGCTCTCATAGAAAACATCCGGAAAGCACGCATTATCGGTGTTTGTTCTATACAAACATCGTTTACCGCCGTTTTTTTGAAAACTGTTCGGCGTTTAAGTATTATTCCGCTTTTAACCTCAATCTTTTCTTTTCCTATGCCAACGCCAAACCCTAACATTTTTATAAATGTTATGAATATAGCCGCAATATATCCGCCAATCAGTATCAGTGTTACTATATTTACAATAGGTGGGAAATATGCGTCAAAACGCCTTGACGCATTGTTTATTTCGTCAAACAGCGCTCGTGATAGAGCTATGCCTAATATTCGGCCCAAATTATTTATTATAGGAACGCCCACAACAAGACCGGTAATTGCCGAAGATGTTGCGGCGGCAAATATAGCAGATTTTAACAGATTAAACCGTATGGTTGTTCTGTCCTCCTCGCCGTAAAGATAAAAAAACACTTCTTTCGCATCTATTCTTCGCAGCTTAAAGGAAAAATCGGTTTTTCCCGAAGCACCTGCTTCAGTGTTTACCTTGTATGTCACCGAGCCGAAAATAATATCAAGCGGTCCTCTCTTTGAAGTAACGCTCGAAAGCCGCTCTCTGCTTATTACTGCCTGAGTTTTTATAATAAAGCCTTTGTTAATTATCACTCTTTTATCGTCCACAGTTATGCGAAACGCCCTGAACGAAACAAACGCAATAACAAAAATAACCAGAACTGCAATCACTTCAAGGGTCAACACTCCTGTTATTCTTCTGCTTAACGCATACTGCAAAAGCCCCTTGATTACCGGCAATATAAGCACAAACAAAAAAGGTCTTACTATATTTAGCATCATCAGCGGATGGGCGCCGTAGCTTCTTTTAATCATTTTTTTCACCACACAAACCGAAAATCAGCTCGTCTGCGGACTTTTCGTCTATTTCGGGGATAATGAGATTTACCCTCGCCGCACGCAAAACCACCCCTTTAAGTCCAAAAACACGGGAAAAAGGCGTTGAATAACCACCGGCAAAAACAAGTCTTTTAAGCGGAAAGATGTGCGACACCTCAATAAATACACCTTTTGCTACAACAACCGAGTTTTCTCCAACAAATATAGAATATTTCGAAAAGAATTTGGGCAGATACCAAAACACCGCCAAAACTCCGACAACTGCAAAAATCAACAAGGGTATCAAATAAAAAAGACTGTATCGCAAAAAGAACAGAAAAACGCAAGAAAGCAACAAAAAGAGCGCTCCGGCTCTAATTTGCCAGAGTGTCTTTGTTTTTCCTCCGAGACCGAACTCCATAACTCCACCGCCAAATGTTTCACGTGAAACAAGTTATTTTTTCTTTATTATGTCCCAATATTCACGAGTTTTTTGTTCGAGCTTGTTGTCCCCAAATCTATAATACTTTTTATCTTTCAAATTATCAGGCAAATATTGTTGGTTTACATAATGCGTAGGATAGTCGTGCGGATATTTATAATTCTGCCCCTTTTCAGCCGCTCCCTCGCCGTCAAAATGCTTGTTCTGTAAAGCTCTTGGAATATCCCCTGTGTTTCCGCTCTCAACATCCGCTAAAGCAGAGTTTATCGCCATATATGCCGATATAGATTTAGGCGCCGTGGCAACCGCTATAACAGCGTTTGCAAGCGGTATTCTCGCTTCGGGCAAACCTACCTGAAGCGCCGTATCAACAGCCGCCTTAACTATAGGTATTATCTGTGGGTAAGCGAGCCCTACATCTTCATTTGCACAGACCAATAGTCTCCGACAGGCACTCGGCAAATCGCCGGCGGCAAGCAGGCGTGCGAGGTAATAAACGGCGGCGTCCGGATCCGAGCCTCGCATTGATTTTTGATATGCGGAAATTATATCGTAATGCTCGTCACCCTCACGGTCATACCTCACGGAATTGCCGGAGAGTATCTGCTCAACCGTACTATCGGATATAACGCTCTCTCCTGCGCCATCGGTTAACATAAAGCATAGCTCTAACATATTAAGCGCACGCCGCACATCCCCTGCGGCGGCACGGGATATCTTTTTCCTGTTTTCCTCGGACAGCTCTATTTTCCTACCGTTCTCCTCTGTGAGTATCCTCATCGCTCTTATTAAAACTTCGGCGATATCCTCCCCCGATAGCGTTTTGAACTCAAATACAGTTGACCGGCTTAAAATAGCGTTATAAACATAAAAATACGGGTTTTCGGTGGTTGAAGCTATCAGCGTGATATCTCCGTTTTCAATAAAAGAAAGCAAAATCTGCTGTTGTTTCTTATTAAAATATTGTATTTCATCAAGGTATAAAAGTATTCCGCTTTGGCTGTCAATAGAGCCGATTGAAGATACAATCTCCTTAATGTCCGCCGTAGAGGCTGTTGTGGCGTTTAGGTAGCACAGCTTTTTACCGCAACTGTTCGCAATAATTTTTGCAACGGTGGTCTTTCCTACACCGGAGGGACCGTAAAATATAAGGTTGGGAGTATCGCCTGTCTCAATAATTCTGCGTAATATCTTGCCCTCACTTAGCAGGTGCTTTTGCCCTGCAACTTCTTCTATGGTTTCGGGCCTTAGCCTGTCTGCCAACGGTGCTTTCATTTCATCGCCCCCTAAAGTAACGCTATTATTTTACTATATTTTTACTTCTTTTTCAACAGAATAAAACATATTATTCTCGGGGGAGAGTTATGAGTAAAACCGTTTTTGTTAAAAATGCCGCCGTGCTTACGGTGTCATCTATAATACTCCGTTTTGTAGGAATAATTTTTAAGGTCTGGCTCGCAGGCAGAATCGGCTCGGAAGGCGTAGGTCTTTATCAGCTTGTGTTTTCGCTTTTCGTGCTCGCCGGAGCCTTTACACAAAGCGGACTTCCAACGGCGGTAACCCGCCTTGTCGCCGGAGAGACTGCTTTAGGAAGTCGTGACGGCGTAAAAAAAATAATGTCCGTTACATTCCGCATAAACCTCGTTTTGAGTGCCGTTACAGCGGTTATTCTCTTTTTCGGTGCTAACCTTTTAGCGGGCCTCATAATAGCCGATAGCCGTGCGGCATTATCAATAAGAATAATATCAGTATCAGTTTTCTTTATGGGCGTTTCCTCGATAATAAGAGGTTATTTTATAGCTCGCAGAAAAGCATCTCCCGGGGCGTTTTCACAGCTTCTTGAGCAGGTTGTCAGGATAGCCGTTATCCTCTTTGCGCTAAAGTTTGTAAAAGGCGGCAATTTGTCCGCCGCCTGTGCCGCCGTGTTTTTAGGCGATACATTAGCAGAGGTTTTCTCCTGTATATATCTGGTTTTACGCTACCGGCTTGATATAAAGCATCTAAAATGTGGGGATACCCCTCACGAGTGTCATCCTGCCAAAAAAATTATTGAAATCTCTTTTCCTCTCACCGCCGGCAGATATCTAAACAGTCTGCTTCGCACCGCCGAAAATATGCTCGTACCCCGTGCTCTTTACAAATATTCGAAAAAGGGTGCGCTTTCGCTTTTCGGTATGATAAAGGGTATGGCTCTGCCAATACTGTTTTTTCCGTCCGTAATACTAAACGCCGTATCAACTCTGCTTATCCCTGAAATGTCCGAAGCCGCAGAAAAGCACAGAACCTCGCTTGTGCGCTCGGCAGTGGAAGAAATTATATATTATGCATTAATTATAGGTTTTATATTCTCCGCCGTGTTCGCCGGCGGAGGCTACCAAATAGGGCTTCTTCTTTATAAAAGCACCGATGTGGGTTTTCTGCTCACCGCACTCTCTCCGATAGTGCCGCTTATGTATGTTGACAGCCTTTGTGACGGTCTCTTAAAAGGACTTAACCAGCAAAACTTTACATTCAGGGTGTCGGTCTGCGATTCGGCTATCCGCCTTGTTTTTATCTATCCCGTGCTTATACGGTTTGGCATAGGCGGTTTTATAGGGATAATGTATTTTTCAAATCTCCTTACCTGTTTTCTCAATGTAAACCGCCTTATAAAAATAAGCGGCGCCACGCTTGATACGAAAAAAACAGTTTTAATTCCCGTATCTACAGCGTTCACCGCCACGCTTATTATTAAAGTTGTATTGGGCATTTTCACCTTGCCCAATATAGTTTACATAATTCTGCTGACCGCCATAAGTGTTTTAATCTATTTTATATTGCTTATTCATTTTGATTGTATAAATCTTAGTATCTTCGGGCGAATACGCACACACAAAAAATATGCTCCCGCCAAAACAAGGGCGTCCTTAATAAAATAGAGCGAAAACGCCGCCAAAGCAGTTTTTACAGCGTTGTGTGTGACAAGTACAAATTGTACTGTTCCGAACAAATAAAGAATTATAAGTGACAACGCACAAAGAGAAATCTTAACCCACGCTTTGTTTACATAAAACACAAAGCCCAAAATTAAACAGAATATGGGAAATGCGATTATAAACCCTCCCGTAGGCCCTAAAACCACCGCTATTCCGCCCGAAAAACCGGTAAATACAGGCGCCCCTGCCGCACCGATAAAGATATAACAGAGCGTTGCCGCAACACTTTGTTTTATTCCAAGCAAAAACGCCGTAACGGCAATGGCAAAGGTCTGCATAGTTATAGAAACGCCTATAGGTGTAGGAATTGCCACTTGCGAGAGCGCCGCTATGACCGCCGCAAAAAGCGCCGCCATACATATTTTTTTGATGTTTACCTTATTCATAATCTTTTACCCTTACTTCCCCGCTTAAAAGAGAAATCTCTTTGCTTTTCTCTTTTACTATCAGCTCTGCGTTATCACCAATACCGCAAACCACGCCTGTGTGCGTTTTTCCTGCTCTTTCATATGTCACCGTCTTGCCGTTAAGAAACGACCTCTTGCGATATTCTTCTATATGTGGCATACTTTCTATATTCTCATAATAACCCTTAAAGTCTTCTAAAAAAGAGTTCAGCAATGCGCTGTACACAAGGGATGAAACCTCATAAGCCTCAAAAAGTGAATCGGCAGTCTCTGCAATTTCGCTCGGAAAGCCGTCTTTTGGCGCCGCCACATTAACGCCTATTCCTAAAACCGCATACTTGAGTTTTCCATTTTCAGCGTCAAACGCACCCTCGGTTAAAATACCACAAACCTTTTTGCCTTTTATAAATATATCGTTAACCCATTTAATCTTTGTCTGCTTTTGCGATATATCCTCTATCGCTTTTGCCATCGCTACGGCGGCGGCAGTTGTGATTTTAAGGCAGGTGTCCGCCGAAAAACCGGGGCGGAGCAGAACAGAGAAATAAAGCCCCCCGTCACCCGAATAAAAGCTTCTGCCCATTCGCCCTTTTCCGCCGGTCTGGCTTCTCGCCAGCACTACCGTAAACTCTCCGTCACCTAATTCGGCAAGCTGTTTTACATCCTCGTTTGTTGAAACGGTTTTTTCTTTGAATACTAAATTGGCTCCCTTTATATCGTGCTTTAACTGCTCACTGCACAGGCGTGTGTTTTTAGGGCTTAAAACATACCCTCCGCCAAGACCTGAAATAAAATACCCCTCGGCACGCAGGGCGTTTACCGCTTTCCAAACCGCCGTGCGAGAAACGCCGAGCTTGCTTGCAAGTAAGCCTCCCGATACAACATCGCCTTTGCATATTTCTCTTAAAATATCGTTTTTTATAAGACTTTTTTTCATCTTTCCACCCAAACAGTATTTTTCTGCATAATATAGTACCACAAACATAGAATCTCGTCAACTTATAAACTGTTATAAGTTGACGAGATGTGATAATTGCCATTTTTTGTTAACAGATAGCCAAAAGACAAGGAGGACGATAAAAATCGTCCTCCTTGTCTTTACAGTTTTATTTCCCCGTGCTCTTTTTCAAACTGCTCAATGCAGTCACGAATAAGGATAAGAATCTGACTATTTGCCGACCTGCCCTCATAATCTGCCACAACATGAATCTTATTAAGCATAGATTCGTCTATTCTGATAGATAAACTTTTAGTAGCCATAACAAACTCCAAAACATATTTATTTTGGCTTTATTTTATGTTTAATTTGTGCTACAATTCAAAACATAGGCACATTTTGTGTCTAAATTATGTTTAATTGGTGATGTTATGACTTGTACATTTTTTGGGCATTATTTTTCTCCGGAAGAAATTAAGCCGAAAATGAGAGGTGCTATTGTTAACCTTATAGAAAACCATAATGTAAACAGGTTTTATGTGGGCACGCACGGCAATTTTGACCGTATGGCGAAAGAGATTTTAACAGAGCTTGCCGAGAAGTATGATATTGATTACAGAATTGTGCTCTCACGGGTGCCGGAAAAAATCAGGGATTGGGATACCACCGATTATTCTATGACAGTTGTACCTGACGGTATTGAGAAAACACATCCGAGATTTGGCATAGTGTTCAGAAACAAGTGGATGATAAAGCAGTCCGATTATGTGATAACATATATTAAAAACCCGTTTGGTAACGGCGCCGCACAGTTTGCCGCCCTTGCCGAAAAAAAGAAACTCACAATAATAAAACTCGGAGAGCATTAACGGAAAATGAGCAGACTTAAAAAGCCTGCTCACAAATATAAAACAAAGATTTCATTATTCTTTTTTGCGGTGTTTATGGAGGATATAAGGAGTTTTTTCATTTCAAGGCAATCATCCAACAATGATTTGAATAATTTTTCGTCAACATATTACGATTTATTAAGAAGTCGTAACCAATATTCAGTTTCTGCCGTTTCTTTAAGCGAAATATGAAGTTTGGCAATAAAATCGGCTTTACTGTTACCGTATTGTGCCTCGTTTATATTTGCGCCTATGCTTGTTCCGCTTCTGACAATTTGTTTTGAAATAATATGCTCTTTTTGCTTTTCTTCGAGAAATTTGCGTAGTTTGATTATTCTTGCGGCAAAATCAATAGACTTGTCAATTAAAATGTTTTCTTTCATCAATATCACCGGTAATGTTTTATCATAAAACAGACGGCAAATCAATTATTCATTAAGTTTTAAGTATTTATTATTCATTTGAAAAATCCTGTCACGGCTTACTTAATGAATACTTAATCCTTAATAATGAAAAATGAATAATACAACGCAAAAATCCCGCCACTTTTCGTGACAGGATTTTTCGTTGGTCGAGGTGACAGGACTT
>JAFXNY010000027.1 GCA_017529165.1 Clostridia bacterium | reverse complement strand
TGCAACAAATATCGGAACAGATTTTAGAAAATTTGTAGGTTTTAAGATTAATTGGAGTGGATCATTTTGAAAGTATTAGGCTTTGACATTGGCGGAACAAAATGTGCCGTTGTAACGGCAGATTGGGACAACGGTAATATAACACTTCTTAAAAAACATAAGTGTGCGACTGACCGTAATTTAACACCAACCCAAATGATAGATAAGTTAATAAGACTTGCCGATAGTATTTTAGAAGGCAAACCTGATTTGATAGGCATATCTTGCGGCGGTCCGCTTGACTCAAAGAACGGCATTATTATGTCACCGCCTAATTTGCCCGGTTGGGATAATGTACATATCGTAAAGCAAATTGAAAGATATTACGGAGTACCGACAAAGCTGCAAAATGACGCAAATGCCTGTGCGGTTGCCGAGTGGAAATTCGGTGCAGGAAAAGGCACAAACAATATGGTGTTTATGACTTTTGGTACGGGTCTTGGTGCAGGACTTATCCTTGACGGAAAGTTGTATAGCGGTACTAATGATAATGCAGGCGAAGTAGGTCATATAAGACTTTCAGATTTAGGACCGGTAGGTTACGGTAAATCCGGCTCATTTGAGGGCTTTTGCAGTGGTGGCGGTATAGCACAGATAGGGTATAGTATGGCACTCGAAAAGGTACAAAGAGGGGAATATCCGTTGTACTTTAAGCCGGGATATACCACTACTGATGTGACTGCTAAAACTATTGCAGACGCGGCCGATGTGGGTGATGAAACCGCAATTGAGGTTTACAGAAGCTGCGGAGAGTATTTAGGCAGAGGATTATCTATACTTATTGATATACTTAATCCTGAAGTAATAGTAATAGGGAGTATATTTACAAGAAGTCAAAACCTTTTATGGGAACCTGCAAAGAAGATTATAGACAAGGAAGCGTTAAGTCTTTCCGCAAAATGCTGTAAAGTGGTTCCTGCCGCACTCGGTGAACAGATAGGAGATTACGCCGCTGTCGCAACGGCTTTGTTATGAGGTGTAAGTATGTTAAATGAATTATTGAAGAGGTATCCGCAACTTACCGAATGTAAGGCAGAAATAGAAGAAGCAACGAATGCAATAATTGATTGCTATAAAAACGGCGGAAAGCTTTTACTTTGCGGTAACGGAGGCAGTTGTGCAGACTGTGACCATATAGTAGGCGAGCTTATGAAAGGTTTTTTGAAGCTTCGTCCAATAAGTAAAGCGAAAAAAGAAGCGATGAAAAACAACTGTAATTTGCTGGATGATGATATTTTAAGCAAATTACAGGGTGGCTTACCTGCAATTGCTCTGCCGTCAATTACGGCACTTAATTCTGCGTTTTGTAATGATGTTGACCCTGAACTTGTGTATGCACAACCTTTAATGTCTTTGGCAAATAAAAATGATGTGCTGATAGGTATCAGTACATCGGGTAATTCAAAGAATGTATTTGGTGCGGTTAAGGTTGCAAAAGGATTGGGTATTAAGGTTATAGGGCTTACCGGTAAAACAGGCGGCAAGCTCAGAGACACCGCAGATATATGTATTTGTGCTCCCGAAACAGAAACATACAAAATTCAAGAGTTGCATCTACCTGTGTATCACTATATTTGTGCGGCGGTTGAAAGCTATTATTTTAATTGATTCGATTATAATATATATTTTTGGAGGAATTATGAGTTATATCAATTATTCTTACGAAAGCCTTAAAACCTTTTGCCGTGATGCCTTTGTAAAATTTGGATTTTCCGAGGAAGAGGCGTTAAAAATAACCGATGTGTTGTTGCTTAGTGATTTGTACGGCATAGAATCACACGGTATGCAGCGACTTGTCAGATACCACAAAGGTATAGAAAAAGGCCTTATAAAAGTAGATGCAAAGCCTGAAACGGTATTTGAAACACCCGTTTCCGCAGTTATAGACGGTCACGACGGTATGGGTCAGCTTATATCCATACACGCTATGAATATGGCAATTAAGAAAGCAAAGCAAAGTGGTGTGGGTATAGTATCCGTCAGAAACTCAAATCATTTCGGTATTG
>JAFXNY010000004.1 GCA_017529165.1 Clostridia bacterium | reverse complement strand
TGTAGATTTAATCTTTGATGTATATAAAGATTTCGGCATAACAGATTATCGTTGTGTGCTGTCTCTTCGTGACCCCGAAGACAAAGTTAAATACCACCAGGATGACGCAATGTGGAACCATGCAGAAAATGCTCTTCGTGAAGTGCTTACGGAACTCGGTATTAATTTCACTGAAGAAATAGGCGAAGCAGCGTTTTACGGACCGAAGCTTGATGTTAATGTACATCCTGCTGTTGGTGCTGAATACACGCTTTCTACCTGCCAGCTTGATTTCTGCCTGCCGGCAAAGTTTAATCTTACTTATGTTGATAAAGACGGAAGCAACAAAACCCCTGTTGTTTTGCACAGAGCAATTCTTGGCAGTCTTGACCGATTTATTGCATATCTTATTGAGGAAACAAAGGGTGTTTTCCCGCTGTGGCTTGCGCCTGTACAGGTTAAGGTATTGCCTGTTTCCGAAAAAAGCCTTGATTATTCAAATGAAGTATATAAGTCTATTAAAGACGCCAACATTAGAGTTGAGCTTGATGACCGCAACGAGAAAATCGGATATAAAATCAGGGAAGCAAGGCAGGAGGACAAGGTGCCCTATATGCTCATTTTAGGTGCAAAAGAAATTGAGAGCAATACCATTTCCGTCAGAAGCAGAGGCACGGATGAAACTGTTAATATGACGCTTGATGAGTTTATTAAAAGAATTAAAAGTGAAACAGAAGAAAGAATAAGGTAAATAACAAATAAAAAAGGCAACCACAAATGTGGTTGCCTTTTTTATTTAGTCAAGCCTTATTTCATATCCGCCTACGGGCCTGATAAGAAGCGGTACGCAAGCACCTTTACCGAATACATTTTCTATCATTTCCTTATACTCGGCAAACATATCGTTTGGTATGTAACACTGTATAGTTCCTGCAAAGCCGCCGCCGTGAACACGGCAAGCGCCCTTATTTCCTAAAAACTGTTTTGTAAGGGCTATACCTAGGCTCAACCCCTGTTCGTTAACTGCCGAAGTTGAATACAGATTTTGCAGGTATTTATAGGACGATTCGCCCGACTCATTAACATAATATAAAAACTGCTCAAAATCACGGTTTTTAAGAGCTTCGCGCTGGAGCGCTACTCTTTTTTCTTCATTGAAGAAATGGAATGCACGAAGTACTGCCCTATCTCCGTATTTTTTGCGAAGTTTGCCTATTTCACCATAAAACTTATTCTCATCAGCATCTCGGAGGAAATCTACCCCCAGCGCCCGGCTTATGGCACGGCATTCTTCGGTAATTGCGGCATAATCTGCGGTAAGATTTGCGTGATTACCACCGGTATCAACAACGCAAAGAGTCAAGCCAAAATCTCTGATATCAAGGCTCACCTGCTCAATTTGCGGGTTATTAGGGTCAGAAAAATCAGCATAAGTAAAACCACCCACCGAGCTTGCCATTTGGTCAAGCAGACCGCAGGGCTTCCCGAAAAACTCACGCTCGGCATATTGCGAATACTTTGCAATATGAACGGCACCTGCCTTGCCCGAGTTAAAAAGACCGTTTACTACATTTGATATCAGCACTTCAAATGCGGCAGAAGACGAAAGCCCCGAGCCTTTTAATACATTTGAAGTTGTATATGCATTAAATCCGCCGATTTCAAAACCGTCATTTCTAAAAGCATATAAAACGCCTCTAATAAGAGCTGCGGCACGACCACGCTCACTATCATTAGCAGATAATTTGCTTATATCTATTATATCTTCCGGATATCCGGCAGATTTAACACGCACTAAATGCTCGTTGTTTTTTGCCACTACTGCTATTACATCAAGGTCAACGCTCGCCGCAAGTACACAGCCGTGTTGGTGGTCGGTATGATTGCCTCCTATTTCAGTTCTGCCCGGAGCAGAAAAAAGGCGTAAATCATCGCTATCGCCATAAAGATCACAAAACTCATCAACAGCCGACAGATATCTTTCCCTCGGTGCCTTTATATCACCGTAAAGATTCAAAAACTCCTCATCATATTTTCCGTTTGATATAGCAGCTTTAAGTTCGGTAGAGTTCATATTAAAACCTCTTATTCTGAAATAATACGAAGTGTATCACGGGCAATAGCAAGCTCTTCGTTTGTGGGAATTACAAAGACATCAACGCCGCTCTCATCAGTAGAGATTTTAACCTCTTTACCACGGCAACTATTTGCCTGACTATCCATTTTAACGCCCATATACTTAAGATTTTCACAGATATATTCACGAAGCTCAGGGTCGTTCTCTCCTATACCGCCGGTGAAGGCTATAGCGTCAACACCGTTCATAGCGGCAATATACGAGCCTATAAACTTAAGTATCTGATACCTCTGCATTGCGATTGCAAGTGCTGCACGCTCGTTGCCCGACGCTGCAGCGGCCGCAACATCACGGTTATCATTAGAAACACCAGAAACTCCCAGTATACCCGATTTTTTATTGCAAATTGTGTTTATATCCGCCGCACTTAAATTATCCTTTTCGGCTATATAGGTTAAAGCTGACGGGTCAAGCGAACCCGAGCGGGTACCCATCATAAAACCGTCAAGCGGAGTAAAGCCCATTGATGTATCTATACATATACCGTCCTTAATAGCGGTGATTGAACAACCGTTGCCAAGATGGCAAGTAATAATCTTAAGGTCTTTCTTATCCTTGTTTTCAAGCACTGCAACACGGTCGCTTACAAAGTGATGTGATGTGCCGTGTGCACCGTATTTACGAACAGCAAGGCGCTCGTAATACTCATAAGGCAAAGCATACATATACGCTTTAGGCGGCATAGTCTGGTGGAATGAAGTATCAAACACTACAACCTGCGGAATCTTTTCACCGAATGTTTTTATGCAAGCCTTAATTGCTATAACATGAGCGGGGTTATGAAGCGGCGCCATAGCTCCGAGCTCGGATATCTGTTCTATTACTTTATCATTTACAAGGCAGGAACCTTTGAAAATTGCACCGCCCTGTACTATGCGGTGGCCTATTGCCGATATCTCATCAAAGGAATCGATAACCTTGGCTTTGCTTTTCGTCATAGCGTACACAACGGCCTCAAACGCCTCACTGTGAGTGGGCATCGGGGTTTCTGCCTTATACTCTCTGCCGTCTGCCGACTTATGCGAAATACAGCCGGTAACGCCTATGCGCTCGCAAAGGCCCTTGGCAAGAACGCTCTCGTTATCCATATCAATAAGCTGATACTTAAGCGATGAACTTCCTGCGTTTACAACAAAAATCTTCATATCCTTATCTCCCAACATTGTTATTGCAGATTTGGTAATATTATGTTAAAATTATACCAATGACAATAATACTTTATTTTACATAATTTTTCAAGTGGTTTTTGAAAGGCAGGTGTGTATTTTGGCGTCAGTTGGCATAATTGCCGAGTTTAACCCCCTGCATAATGGTCATAAAAGACTTATAGATGAGGCAAAATCAGGCGGTAATACTGCCGTAGCCGTAATATCGGGCAACTTTGTTCAGCGTGGCGAATGCGCCGCATTTGAAAAAAGTATCAGGTCTAAATGTGCACTTTTGTGCGGCGTGGATATTGTAGCCGAACTGCCTGTTCTTTGGAGTATGTCAACCGCACAGAACTTTGCACTTGGCGGCGTTTGGCAGTTGTATGCACTCGGCTGCAGTGAAATAATATTCGGCAGTGAATGTGGGGATATAAGCCGGCTACTATCAACTGCCGATATACTCTGCTCAGATGAGTTTTTTTCTCTGCTCTCAAAAAATACAAACGGTGCGCTTACATTTGCAACCGCCCGAGAGGATGCGGCAAGGCAAATGGGAGCCGATATTTCTGTACTTAGAAGTCCTAACGATAATTTAGGAATTGAATATATAATAGCCGCAAGGAAGCTTAATTTGCCGATAAACTTCCGGTGCATAAAGCGGATAGGCACTATGCACGACAGTAAAAGTGTTTCGGGAGATTTCGTATCTTCTTCATACATAAGAGATGAGCTTAAAAGCGGCAATCTTGCCTTTGCAGAAAGATTTATGCCGGGTGTTTTGCGCGGTGTTATAAACGAAAGGGATATTGCAGATACAAAAAGACTGGAAACGGCTATATTGTCCGTTTTACGAACAAAAAGTGCAAAAGATTTCGAAATATTGCCCGATATAAGCGAAGGTATTGAAAATCGCATCGAGTTCGGCGTTCGTGCGGCAACAAGTATAGCGGAGCTTGAGGCACAGATAAAAAGTAAGCGCTATACACTCGCCCGTGTGCGGCGGCTCATACTTTCGGCTTTTTTAGGCCTCGATAATGAGTTTTTTATGAAGACTCCGCCTTATGTGAGACTGCTCGGAGCAAGCAGTAAAGGTGTAGAAGCACTGCAAAAAGGCTCGCTGTTTAATATAGTTACAAAGCCGGCACAAATAAAAGACCTGGGCTGTGATGCTCAAAAGGTATTCTCTGCGGAATGCAGAGCAACCGATATGTTTACATTAGCGCTTAAAACGCCTATCGAAGCCGGACTTGAATATAAAAGAAAGTTTTTGAAATCAGAGTTTCTATTGTGATAATATTACCATAATTGTTGACTATCTATTATAGTTATGTTAAAATACAGCAGGTTAATGATGTTTTGAAAGGAGCCTGATTTAGTATGCTCAAGGTTAATGCTACCGTTATGAAAGAAACGAGATACATTGCAGTTTTTTCCATAATTCTGAGTTTGCTAATGCAGGCAATATTTTTAATTGTACTACGGCGGTTTGATTACACAGTAGTACTTGGAAATATGTTAGGGTTGTTAATAGCGGTAGGCAACTTCTTTTTTATGGGGCTTGGTGTACAAAAGGCGGTAGAAAAAGACGAAAAGGGCGCTAAAGGCGTTTTGCGGTTTTCGCAAACAATAAGATTTTTTGCTATTTTTGCGATAGCGGCTATCGGTGCTCTTTTAGATTGCTTCAATTATATTGCGGTTATAGTGCCTATTTTCTTTCCGAGAATTGCGATAGCCGCAAAAAGCTTCAAGAAATAATTAAACTAAATCTTTATTTTGGGGGTGATAAAGTGAAAAGTAATAAAAAGTTTTTGATACTTGATATACTATATTTAGCGCTTATGTTATCAGGCTTTGTTTTTGCCATTACACTTAAAGTGCTTTTCACTCCCCTATCAGATGACATTGATATATCAGGAGCGTTAGTATTCTTCACAATCAAGCTACCGCTTTGGGACTTGCCGGTTACCGAAACGCAGGTTAACTCTCTTGTGGTTATATGGTCACTTTTCTGGCTTTGCAAATATTTAACCCACGGCATATCGGTAAAAGGCGGTCTTAAAAGGCAGTTAATCGCCGAGTGGATAGTAGAAAAAACAAAGTCGCTGACTATAGGCAATATGGGGGAATACTTTAGTAGCTTTGCACCGTTTGTTGCGGCGATTATGGGACTTTCAGCATTTTCGAGCCTTTTAACCCTTATCGGTCTTTATCCGCCCACTTCTGATATTAACACAGTAGGCGGCTGGGCGATACTCGTGTTTGCCCTTATTACCTACTACAAGTTCAAGTGCGGGCCTGTTCACTATCTTAAATCTTTTGGCGACCCCGTTCCGTTTTTGGCACCGCTTAACATTATAAGCGAGTTTGCCACGCCTGTTTCGATGGCGTTCCGTCATTACGGAAATGTGCTTTCGGGCTCGGTTATATCGGTGCTTGTAGCAACCGCACTTCAAGGACTTTCACATATTATTTTTGGTAAACTTCCCGGAATGCTCGGTGAAATACCGTTTCTTCAAATAGGAATACCGGCGGTTTTATCGGTTTACTTTGATATATTCAGCGGTCTTTTGCAGGCGTTTATATTTGCAATGCTTACAATGCTTTATGTAGCCGGTGCATTCCCTGCTGAAGACTATGCAATGAGAAAAGCGAAACGGTTAGCAAAGAAACTCAAAAATAATTAAAAATAATTTACATACGGAGGAAATTAAAATGTTAGAACTTGCTATTGGTATTATTTTAGGCGGTTGCGCCTTAGGCGCCGGTGCTGCAATGATTGCAGGTATAGGCCCCGGTATCGGTGAAGGTAATGCGGTTGCAAAAGCGTGCGAGGCAATAGGCCGTCAGCCCGAGTGCAAGGGCGATG
>JAFXNY010000026.1 GCA_017529165.1 Clostridia bacterium | reverse complement strand
TTGTACATTGATTGTTTTTACAATTTATGTTAAAATATCTATATCACCAAATTATGCTATGTGCGTACTATGTACTACATAGGCGGTGATATTTTGAAGCGTAGATTTAAGAATATACGAGTTGTGATAATAAGATGGCTTGTTTTGTTTCTTTCATTACTTATCGGGTTTTGTATTTTACTCATAAGAGCGAGGCCAATCGTAATTTCATATGCACAGAGTCACGCAAAAGCGCTTATGATATCTGCTTTTGATGCGGCGGTTAAATCAGCCATAACTTCGCTTGATTACAAATATAACGATGTTGCAGTTATTTCAAGAACAAACGATAATCTCGTAAGCAGTATTGAAATTGATTATCAAAAGTTAAATGTTTTGCGTGCGGAGATATCTGAAAGGATAGCACAAGAATCACAAAAAAACGCCGATAATATTATATCAATACCGTTAGGCTCGTTGCTTGGAAGTGAATATACTGCCGGTTATGGCCCAAATATTAATTTCAGATTGAAGTTTTCGCAAATGCCGGTTTTAGATTTCAGTAGTAAGTTTTTATCAGCCGGTATAAACAGCGTTTTTCACCAAATAATTATTAACGCTGATTTGTCATGCAGTATTATTATGATTGGCGCCGATAAATCTTTTTCGGTAAAGCTAACTGCTGTTATAGCTCAAACGGTGATATCCGGTGCGGTTCCGGATAATTTTACAAATGTTATAGAAACACCAGAAAGCAATGTGGCAGATGATATTTTTAATTTTTCAGAAAAATAATCGGAGGATGTTATGAATAAAAAGGAAGCCCAAATACGCATAGCCGAGCTTACTGAGCAGATAAAGTATCACAATAACTTATATTACAACCACGATGCTCCGGAAATTGAAGACTATGAGTATGATGCGCTCACAAGGGAACTTAAATCGCTTGAGCGTGAGTATCCGGATTTAGTAAAGCCAGATTCTCCTACTCAAACGGTGGGCGGTAATGCGAATATCCTCTTTTCGCCGGTACATCACAGTGTTAAAATGGAAAGCTTACAGGATGTGTTTAGCTTTGAAGAATTGCGTGATTTTGATGCAAAAATTGATAATTCACTAACCGCATATTCTGTAGAGCCGAAAATAGACGGTCTTTCTGTTTCACTTGAATATTCGGGCGGTAAACTCACCCGAGGCTCTACGAGAGGTGACGGTGTTACCGGAGAAGATGTTACTTCAAATATTTTGCAAATAAAATCAGTTCCAAAGGTGATTAGCTTTGAGGGGGGCCTTGAAGTCCGCGGCGAAGTTTATATGCCTAAAAGCTCTTTTATAAAGCTCGTTGAAAGACAAGAGCTTTTAGGCGAGAAGACCGCAAAAAACCCGAGAAATGCCGCCGCAGGAACACTCCGGCAAAAAAACTCTGCTATTGTCAAAGAGCGTGAGCTTTCGATTTTCATCTTTAACATTCAAAGAATCTCAGGAAAGCAATTCAATTCTCATATAGAATCGCTTGATTTTCTGTCTCTGCTTGGTTTTACAGTTTTGCCCAGTTATAAAAGATGCAATAACATTGAAACGGCTATTGACGAAATTAAACATATCGGAGAGCACAGGGGAGAGTTAGAGTTTGATATAGACGGTGCCGTAATTAAGGTTGATAATCTTAAATACAGAGAAGAGCTTGGCAGTACTTCAAAGTTTCCAAAGTGGGCAGTGGCTTTCAAATATCCACCCGAAGAAAAGGAAACTGTTCTTAGAAGCATTGAAATAAATGTAGGGCGAACGGGTGCGCTTACTCCCACTGCAGTATTTGACCCTGTAGAGCTTGCCGGAACAACTGTGAGCAGAGCAGTGCTTCACAATGAAGATTTTATAAATGAGAAACAAATCGGTATAGGCGATATCATTGTTGTGCGAAAGGCCGGTGAAATCATACCTGAAGTAGTTGCGGTTAAAGAACATCTATCTAATAGCGGTGTTTTCAAAATGCCAGATAGATGTCCTTCCTGTGGGGCGCCAGTCTTTCGTGAAGAAGGTGAGGCGGTTATCCATTGTACTAACCCGGAATGTCCGGCACAAATGCTGAGACACCTTATCCATTTTACTTCGAGAGATGCTATGGACATTGAGGGGTTGGGCCCTGCTGTATTAGAGCAACTTGTAAACGCCGGCTTGATATGTGATATTGTTGATATTTATAATCTTGATTATAATGCAGTAAGCCGTCTTGACCGTATGGGTACAAAGTCTGCTGAAAATCTTAAAACAGCTATTGAAAAATCAAAGAGCAACAATTTATCCAAGCTTATAACCGCCCTTGGTATAAGGCATATAGGCGCCGGTGCCGCAAAGCTACTTGCTGATAATTATCAAAGCATTGACGAAATAATGTCAGCAAGTAAGGAAGAGTTGGAGGCGATTGATGGTTTTGGCGGTGTTC
>JAFXNY010000025.1 GCA_017529165.1 Clostridia bacterium | reverse complement strand
GTATCTTTTTATAAAATATAAGTTTTTCGGTGAAAAAAGTCTTCCTTCTGAGCTTTATGAAAGCTCACCTGAGCCTGATAGGGCAAAGAGGATTGTTAAAACAATGATAGCGATTGCAATTCCCGTGGTTTTAGGCTCACTCGTAAACAATATAACGAGCCTTATAGATGTTGCTATGGTGCAAAAGCAGTTGGCGGTTGCAATAGGCAAAGCGCCTGATTATTTTGCGAAAACATTCAGTGCGTTCATAAGCTCGGAAACCGCCCAAATGGCAAAGGAAGGTAAGCATTTCAGCCTTGCCGGAGATTTGCCGAATGCACTTTACGGCTGCCATAGAGGATATGCGTTTTCTATTTATCATCTTATACCCACTCTTACCACAACACTCGGTATCAGTGCTATCCCAGTGCTCGCCCGAACATGGACAAAGAAGGATATTACGGCGGTCAAATTCAATATACAAACGATTATCAGAACCACCGCTGTAATAGTAATGCCTTGCGGACTTGGTATGTTTGCTATATCAAAGGGCATACTTTCTTTATTGTACAGTGATGCTAATGCAATATCCGTGGCGGCACCGAATTTGAGAGTGTTAGGTATCTGTGCGATTTTCGCCGGTATAAATTCACCGGTAATCGCTATGCTTCAAGCAGTAGGTAAAGAGGTTGTTCCACTTAAAAATATTGCCGTTGGTGCGGTACTTAAAATAGTTACAAACTATATACTCGTAGGCACTCCGAGCATAAATATTTACGGAGTACCCATTGGAACCACCGTGTGCTACCTTTATATATTTGCGGCAAATCTTTATTGCCTTATAAGGCATACCGGCGTAAAGCTCGATTATTATTCTATACTCATAAAGCCGCTTTTTGCCGGATTGTGCTCCTCAGCGGCGGCATTTGCGGCATATGGCATAGTATTAAGTGCTTTGCATAGGAATTTCGTTGCAACCGCGGCGGCTATTTTTGCGGCGGTTATCGTGTATATAATCGCATTGAGCGTGTTCAGAGTTCTCGAAAGTGAGGATATTCTCACACTGCCGAAAGGCGATAAAATACTAAGCATTTGCAAAAAAATCCGTCTTGTAAGGTAAAAACCGCCTAAAAAGTGGGGGAAAAGCCGTTTTTTTGAAAATTTTTAATAAAAGATATTGATTTTTTCTTAAAAATATGGTACAAATAAATAAACCCTTTGATAATATTAGGGGTTTGATGACAATTAAGGAATAGTTTTCCTAAAAGAAAAAACAGGAGGTTCATATTATGAACAAAACAGAGTTAGTTGCAGCTATTGCCGAGAAGGCAGAACTTACAAAGAAAGATGCTGAAAAAGCATTGGCAGCAGTAATCGAGTCGGTTACAAAGGCAATTAAGAAGGGTGATAAGGTTCAGCTCGTAGGCTTCGGTACTTTCGAGGCTCGCAAGCGTGCTGCTCGTGAGGGCGTAAATCCTGCTACCGGCGCTAAAATTAAAATTGCTGCTTCTAAAACTCCGGTATTCAAAGCCGGCAAAGCTTTTAAAGACGCAATAAAATAATTTGATTAAAGTAAACCGCCGTTATCGGCGGCTTACATTTTTATAATTATGAGAATTGATAAATATTTAAAGCTAACAAGAATAATAAAGCGCCGCACCATCGCGAATGAAGCGTGTGATGCCGGCAGGGTAAAGGTGAACGGCAAAACCGTCCGTGCTTCCTATGATGTTAAAACGGGCGATATTATCGAGATTACTTTCGGTAACAGAGCTGTTAAAGCGGAAGTTTTAGATGTTAAGGATGTTATAAAAAAGGAAGATGCCGCAAGTCTTTACCGAATAATCGAATAATAAAAGCACCCTTTCAATATAAATTATTGAGGGGTGTTTGTTTTGGAAGAAAATAACCGTACC
>JAFXNY010000024.1 GCA_017529165.1 Clostridia bacterium | reverse complement strand
TTATATCAGAAATAGAAAATATGTAGAGGTAAAAAATGTTGGATTTCAAGGGGCTTTTCGGTAGTTACATAACAGATGATACGGCAAATGCGTTTAGCGGCGCGGTGCTTAAAAATTGCGATTTGAATATGTCAGACCGCATACTTTTCTTGTCCCTTGAAAGCGGCATTTATATAAGCGAAAAAGATATAGACCGGTTTGTAAGCGAGGTTAAGAGAATCCTTAAACTGAGTAGTGTGAGTATTGATGTGAAGTTTGAAAAATCGGCTTTTTGTATTGCCGCTATTGAGGATATTATTAAAAAACTCCGTAATAAAAGCGTTGCTTTAAACGGATATTTTAACGGCGCTGAGTATTCGATTGAGGGCGATAGCATTGATATTGCTTTAAAATACGGCGGATATAAGAAAATCATAGACTGTGGGTTTGAAAATAATTTTTCACGCGAGGTAAACACAGCTTTCGGCTTTGTGCCGAAAATCAGTTTTTCAGGTCAGCTTGACGATATTGAAATTGAGTTAAAGCCCGAGCCTAAAAAGCAAAAGGTGCCGGCTGATTCTCCGGCGAAATCCGCAGAAAAGAAGACAGAAAAAGAAGAGCCGGAAATCGTCTATGATTATAAGCCTAAGGATGGCTTGCCGGTTTACCTTGAAAGCGCAAAAATATTTTTCGGCAGGAAGATTGATACTAAGGTTACGGCGCTTAAAAACATCATACCTCCTACTAATCCCGACGAGAGGATAAATATATGCGTTTGGGGCGAGGTTTCAAATTTAGAGCTGAGGGATGTAAACACTCGCCGTGGCGGCAGAATGGTCACATATAAATTCAATTTCAGTGACTCTACTAATACTTTTGCCGCAAACCTCAAAAAGTTTTTCGACCCGAAGTATGTGGAAAATATTGATTCGGAAATATCCCGTTTTAAAAAATCACTTAAAAATCTTTGTGACGGTGCGGCTGTCGTTATAAACGGCGAATACGGATTTGATAACTGGTCAAATAGCTTTATTGTGGATGTAAAGGCTTTGGCAAAGGTTAAGAAATATGAAAAAACCGATAAGTATGACGGGCTTCGCCGCGTAGAGCTTCATTGCCATACCAATATGTCCGCTAAGGATGCGGTATCGAGTGCCGGTGATATTATAAACACCGCTTACCGCTGGGGGCATAAGGCTGTGGCTATAACCGACCACGGAGTAGTTCAGGCATATCCCGCCGCTGCCGCCGCGGTTAAAGGCATAAGAAAAGGCGGCGGAGATTTTAAGGTTATCTACGGAGTAGAGAGCTATTTTATAGACGATATACGACACGATATTTCAAACCTTTCCTCAAAAGAAATGTCGAGGATAAGAAATCACCAGATAATACTTGTTAAGGACGCCGTCGGTCTTAAAAATCTTTATAAGCTCGTGTCAGGCGCTCATCTTAACTGCTTCCATTCACGACCTATAACGCTTAGAAGCGAGCTTGATAAATACCGTGAGGGACTTATTATCGGCTCTGCCTGCGAGCAGGGCGAGCTTTACCGCGCGGTTG
>JAFXNY010000023.1 GCA_017529165.1 Clostridia bacterium | reverse complement strand
GATTGCCGGCAAAACTCGATAGGCATTGATACGGCGAATCACCGTAGCTTGTAGGGCCTATCGGCAGTATCTGCCAATAGCTTTGATTGGATTTTTTAAGAAAATCCACAAAAGAATATGCCGCTTTTCCCATTGTGCCTATTCCGTAATCGGACGGCAGTGAAAACACCGGCAAAAGTATTCCGCTTGAACGCTTTATCATTAAAAATCTCCTTTGATATTATAACTGAATTATACTACCCTTTAATGCTTTTAGCAATATAAATTTCTTGACAATATTGTGTTTTTACTGCATAATCTGTAAGGAGGCTGATACAATGAAATACAGTTATAAAACAAATTCAGTATGTTCAAGAGAAATAGAGTTTGACCTTGAAGGAAATATAGTGCGTAACATTACATTCTATGGCGGATGTAACGGCAACTTAAAGGCGGTTTCAAAACTCCTCGAAGGGCAAACCGTTGAATATATCGAAGAAAAACTCAAAGGCAATTTGTGCGGTATGAGGGGTACCTCCTGCGCTGATCAACTTGCTATTGCCGTAAGAAAAGCATATGACAGTCAGGTGAATTAAATATGGATAAAATTAAAGAAACTCTGGCGGCATCCGCCGGTCCTGAGGAAAAGGAAGCAACACAAAACCGGGAAAAAATAATAATCCGCACGAGTATTGTAGGAATTATTACAAACCTGTTTTTATCAGGCTTTAAGGCGGCGGTTGGCTTTATTTCAGGCTCTATCGCCATTATTTTGGACGCGGTAAACAATTTAAGCGATGCCGCTTCATCCGTTATAACAATAATAGGCACGAAGCTGTCGTCAAAAAGTCCCGATAAAAAGCATCCTTTTGGTTACGGCAGAATAGAATACCTAACCTCTATGGTGATTTCGGTAATCGTGCTTTATGCCGGTATTACCGCGCTGAGTGAATCGGTTAAAAAAATAATAACACCCGAAACCCCAGATTATTCGGCGGTGGCACTGATAATCGTAGGCGTTGGCGTAGCGGCGAAAATCTTCTTAGGGCTTTTCGTCAAAGCCAAAGGCAGAGAAACTAAAAGTGATGCGCTTATAAATTCGGGTACAGATGCACTCGGTGACTCTGTAATATCCGCCGCAACGCTTGTGGCGGCGGCAATATACCTTATTTTCCACATAAGCCTTGAAGCCTACCTCGGCGCTATTATATCGGTTGTAATTATTAAATCGGGTATTGAGATGATAAAAGAGGCTACTTCTAAAATACTCGGAGAGCGCGCGGAGCCGGAGATTGCCGATAAAGTAAAGGAAATAATAAACTCATTTGACGATGTGTATGGCACATATGACCTTATATTTAACGATTACGGCGCGTCCCGTATCCACGCATCCGTTCACATTGAGGTTGATGACACCATAAACGCTAAGTCCATAGATTTTCTCACAAGAAAAATAAGTGCTGAGGTTTATGGCAAAACCGGCGTTATTCTGACCGCGATAAGCGTGTATGCAAGGGATACGGGTAATGCTTCGGCAATCAGGGAGGATATTTCAAGAACTGTTTTATCCTATGATAACATAAATCAAATCCACGGTTTTTACCTTGACGAAGCTCTTAAAACTATACAATTTGATATTGTTATGGATTTTGAGGAAAAGGATAGCTTTG
>JAFXNY010000022.1 GCA_017529165.1 Clostridia bacterium | reverse complement strand
TTTGCACTGCCGGCAGTACCTACACCGCCTTGAAGCTGTGCCGCTTCATCGGTTATTATATCGCCGTAAAGGTTGGGCAGAACGAACACCTCAAACCTGTCACGGATACGCTCGTTTACAAGGTTTGCAGTCATTATATCGATATACCAATCTTCAGCGGTGATTTCGGGGTAATCTTTTGCTACTTCGTGACAAAGCTCGCTAAACTTGCCGTCCGTCTTTTTCATTATGTTGGCTTTTGTAACTATTGCAACATTAGTTTTGCCGTTTTTGCGTGCATATTCAAATGCCGCACGGGCAATACGGCGAGTGTCCTCGTTAGTAGTAACCTTAAAATCAAATGCCAGGGTATCGGGTATCTCAACACCACGGGAGCCTAAAACATACTCACCCTCAGTATTTTCGCGGAAGAACGCCCAATCTATATTCTTATCGGGAACGCAAACAGGGCGAACATTGGCATATAAATCAAGTTCTCTTCTCATTGCAACATTTGCACTCTCGAGTGTTCCGCCCTTAAGGGTGGTAGTAGGCGCTTTAAGAATTACATTGCACGCCTTGATTTCGGCTAAAACATCGTCCGGAATAGCCTTGTTCTTTTCTATTCTGTTTTCAATAGTAAGCCCCTCTATTGTGCGGAGTTCTATTTTGCCGGCGGATATTTCGTCTTTCAGTAGAAACTCTAAAAGCCTTTTACTTTCGGCGGAGATTATAGGCCCTATGCCGTCACCTCCGCAGATGCCGATTATTATTTTTTCGAGCTTAGAAAAATCGGTTACACTTTTTTCGGCTTCCATTTTTCTTTCACGCTCAATTTGCTCTATTAATATACTTTTGAACTTTTCTACTGCTTCATTTATATACTTATCCATTTTAGTTCTCCTTTGCAAAAGCGAGTAATCCGCCTGCTTTAAGTATTTTTTTCTGCCTATCGGTAAATGAACATACGAGGGTTATCTCATTGCCGTTTGTGTTATTTTTAAGGGTTATTTCGCCCTTATCGAGACCTGAGAATACACTATTAAGTGTTAACACATCACCGGCGGATATTTTATCATAATCTTCTGCATTCTTAAATGTAAGCGGAAGTATGCCGGAGTTTATAAGATTTGCGGCGTGAATACGAGCGAAGCTCTTGGCGATAACCGCGCGAACACCTAAATACATAGGCACTAAAGCCGCATGCTCACGGGAAGAACCCTGACCGTAATTTACACCGCCTATTACAATACTCTCGCCCATTTCTTTTGCACGCTCGGGGAATGATTTATCTACTACCCCGAAGCAGAAGTTTGAAAGGTAGGGTATATTTGAACGGTAAGGAAGTATTTTAGCACCTGCCGGCATAATATGGTCGGTGGTGATATTGTCGCCAACCTTGAGCGATACAGATGCACTAAGTGTATCTTCCTGTGGCTTTAACGCCGGGAATGGTTTAATATTAGGCCCTCTTAGTACCGTAACGCTATCCGCACTCTCTTCTGATACCGGAGGAATTACCGCACTGTCGTTAATCTTAAAGCTTTGGGGCATTTTAATTTCCGGCATCGAGCCGAGCATACGAGGGTCGGTTATCTCGCCCGTAAGAGCGGCGGCAACTGCCGTTTCGGGGGACACAAGATAAACTCCTGCATCAGCAGTTCCGCTTCTGCCCTCAAAATTGCGGTTGAATGTACGAAGCGATACACCTGCAGAATTAGGCGAAAAGCCCATACCTATACACGGTCCGCAGGCACACTCTAAAAGTCTTGCACCGGATGCTATTATATCTGATAACGCACCACAGTCACTAAGCATTGTAAGCACCTGTTTAGAACCGGGGGAAATCGAAAGGCTAACACTGTTCTTTATCGTTTTACCTTTAAGAAGTGCCGCTACTTTAAGCATATCTAAGAGCGAAGAATTAGTACAAGACCCTACGCATACCTGATCAACCTTTGTGCCTGAAAGGGACTCAACCGTTACAACATTATCAGGACTATGCGGACAAGCTATAAGGGGTTTTAATTCATCAAGGTTAATGTTTATAACCTTATCATATACGGCATCGTTGTCACTTTGAAGCGGCACAAAATCTGCCTCTCTGCCCTGAGCACGCAAAAACTCACGAGTAACTTCATCAGACGGGAAAATTGATGTGGTCGCTCCTAGTTCGGTGCCCATATTGGTAATGGTAGCACGCTCTGGAACCGATAAATGCTTTATTCCCTCGCCGCCCCATTCGATTATAGCGCCAACGCCTCCTTTAACAGAGAGAATACGCAATATTTCGAGGCTGATATCCTTTGCACTTACAAAAGGTTTAAGTTTGCCGGTAAGATTTACCTTGTACATTTTGGGGCAAGTAATATAGTATGCTCCGCCGCCCATTGCCGCCGCAACATCCATACCTCCGGCGCCCATAGCGAGCATTCCGATACCGCCGCCTGTGGGTGTGTGGCTATCAGAGCCTATAAGTGTTTTGCCCGGTATGCCGAAACGCTCTAAATGCACCTGATGGCATATACCGTTGCCGGGGCGCGAAAATATATACCGTGTTTAGATGCTACAGACTGTATGTATCTATGGTCATCTGCATTTTCAAAGCCGGACTGCAGGGTGTTATGGTCAATATAAGCCACACTCTTTTCGGTTTTTACACGCTTAACGCCCATTGTTTCAAACTCAAGATACGCCATAGTGCCTGTTGCATCTTGCGTAAGCGTCTGATCAATTCTAAGGGCGATTTCACTACCTACAGTCATATCACCCGAAACAAGGTGAGCTTTAATAATCTTTTGCGCTATTGTATAACCCATTTTATTACTCCTTAAACATATGATTATATGCGTTCAATAGATGCTCATTAAATAGCTTTTCTGCTCTCTTTGAGTCCTTTTCTGCTATTGCTTCAAGAATACATCTGTGTTCAGCAACAGATGCCGCCGCTCGGCTTGTATTAGAAACCGAAGCTCTTCTGTACTTTTGTATTTTTCTATGAAGAGGTATAAGCACATCGCAAAATACACGACTGCCACTCATACGGTAAATTGTTTCATGAAAACGGCTGTCCATAGTTTTGATTTTATCGGCATCATTTCTTGCAAGATAAAACTCTTGAAACTCTACAGCCTCTTTAAGCTGTGCTAATTGCTCTTCAGTACGGTTTTCAGCCGCCTGCCCTGCACAAACACCCTCGATTTTTCGCCTGATAAAGAATATATCCTTAAGGTCTTCTTCAGCAATACCAAGTACTATAGAGCCTTTACCGCTTTCTTCGATTATGTGTTCTTGGGAAAGGCGCCTGAGCGCCTCTCTTATAGGGGTTCTGCTAACACCGAGAGACTGGCTTAGCTTACTTTCAGTCAGCAATTCGCCACGCTGATATTTTCCGCTTAAAATATCATTTTCAAGGTTTTCGAAAACCTGATCGGCAAGCGATATAGTCTTGTGTTCCACTACTTACCCTCCTTAAGCCCTATCTCAGCAATTTTTTCTTCTATTTCACCGGTTGAAAGGGTGGTAACTCTGCCGTTTTCATACTCGCTGTCTATCCACTCTTTTAATTTAATTACAACAGGCGAGCGTTTATCTACAGCGTCTTCACCCGATAGCGAATAGTTCTGATTTATCCAATATGCTATTCCGGCAAGACCTGATGTTTTGCCGAGCAACACGGAAACAGGACGGTTGAGTATCTTCTCAGTATTAAATATATTATATATTTCTTCGTCCTTTAAGAGTCCGTCAGCGTGTATGCCTGCTCTTGTTACATTAAAATTGCGGCCTACAAATGGGGTCATAGGCGGTATTTTATATCCTATTTCATTTTTAAAATAGGATGCAATTTCAGTAATTACAGTCGGGTCCATACCGTCAAAAGACCCACGGAGTGAAGCATACTCCATAACCATTGCCTCGAGCGGAACATTACCTGTACGCTCTCCAATACCAAGCAGTGAGCAGTTAACACCCGAAGCGCCGTAAAGCCAAGCAGTAGCTGCATTCGCAACCGATTTATAAAAATCGTTATGTCCATGCCATTCAAGCATTTCGCTCGGAACATCAGAATAGTGTTGCAGGCCGTATATAATACCCGGCACACTACGGGGTAATGCAACCTCCGGATACGGCACTCCATATCCCATAGTATCACAAGCACGGATGCGAACAGGTATGCCTGCATCCTTTGACATTTTCATAAGCTCATTAACAAACGGAACCACAAAACCGTAAAAATCGGCTCTGGTGATATCTTCAAGGTGACATCTCGGCATAACGCCTGCCTCAAAAGCCTCGCTAACAGCCGCAAGATATGTGTCCATAGCTTCTTTCCGTGTCTTCTTAAGTTTTTTAAAAATATGATAATCACTGCAGGAAACAAGAATACCTGTTTCCCTTACACCTAAATCTTTTACAAGTTTAAAATCTTGTTTGCTTGCTCTTATCCAGGTGGTAATTTCAGGGAAACGAAGACCTAATTCCTGACATTTAGCCAGTGCATCACGGTCTTTTTTACTATACACGAAAAACTCGCTCTGCCTGACTATACCATAAGGACCTGACAGACGAGACAACAATTTGAAAATTGTAACTATTTGTTCTACAGTGTACGGCTCTATCGACTGCTGACCGTCACGAAATGAAGTATCTGTTATCCAAATATCCTTTGGCATACCCATAGGCACTCTGCGGTGGTTGAAAGCAACCCTCGGCACATCATCATAGCTGTAAACTTCACGGTAAAGATTAGGCTCTGATACATCCTGCAGGGAATATTTATATATATTTGATTCGAGCAAATTAGTTTTATTTGAAAGCTCCAGCACAAAATCACTCCTTGTATTGACAGATTGTATACAATTATACCATTATACCTATATGCTGTCAAGCCATATTTTATGATAATTCTGTGATTCTATCAGCTATTTTTGAGAAAGTAGATGTTGTTTCGGCAGTGTTACCGCCCTCGGATAAAACTACGACTACATACTGAGGATCTTCAGCAGGGAAAAAGCCACAAAACCAGCTATTATTTATTTTTTCGCCGTTTTCATCCTTTCGTCCTGTTTGTGCTGTAGCCGTCTTGCCTGCGGCAGTAACGGTTTTAGGTGCGGCAGAAACGGCAGTTCCGGAGGTTATTACATCTACAAGATACGATTTTATGGTATCGGCTGTATTTTGGCTCATTGCAACAGTCATTTTACCTTTATCATACTCTATAGTCTTACCATACTTAATTGTGCCTTTTACAAGTGACGGAAGATAATACCTACCTCCGTTTGCTATAGCAGTATAAAGAGGCAGCATACCCACAGGAGACGCTGAAAACTCTCCCTGACCTATACTGAAATTAGCAAGATTGGCAGGGTTATTAAGCGATTTAATATCCGGCAAATCTCCCCCATAAGCCTTAATATTATCGCAAATCTTAATGCTGTTGCCGAAGCCCATTTTCCGTGCCATTTTATAAACAGGCTCACCGCCTACTAAAAAAGCATAGTTATAAAAAAAGCAGTTACAAGAGAACGCCAACGCTTGCCTTAAATCAACAACACCGTGCCCATCGACTTTATGGCACTTAAAGTCTCTATCAATAATAAATGTACTGCCCTTGCAATCATATTGATAATCGATAATGCCGTTTTCAATTCCTGCCGCCGCAACGCAGGACTTAAAAACAGAGCCCACGCTATACGAGGACAAAGCACGGTTAATAAAAGGGGAATCTTTATCCTCTAAATAATCTCCAAGATTATTTGTATCAAATTGAGGAATGCTCAGTAGCGCCTTAATCTCCCCTGTTTTTACTTCGCTTACAACAACTGCGCCCTTTTTTATATCGCCAGCCGCTGCGCAAACCGCCTTTTGTATATTTATATCTATTGTTGATACAACGCCGTTTGAAAGAGCTGAAGATTTATTCTCAAAACGAGGTTCGCTAGACCCTAATGCATTACCTTTTCCGTCTGTTTCCACAACAGCATACAGGAAATCTTCGCTATAAAGCAGGTTATCATAAGCCGCCTCAAGCCCCGAAACACCGTGAGAACTGTTATCAAGATAACCTATAATATGGCAAGTGTCTACAGTATCTTCACTCTCATAAATATAGGTAGTAGCGACGCCTTCACACTCTATTTCCCTGCTTATCCTGCAAACAGTTAATTTATCTTCACGCAGTTTATTTATTGTGTTTTCTCTGTCCTCTTCTTCTATGACATCACTCAGTGCAATTATACTTCTCGGTGTTGGTAGTACTGCCGCAAGTATACTTTTTTTATTGTTA
>JAFXNY010000003.1 GCA_017529165.1 Clostridia bacterium | reverse complement strand
CCTGCAATGATATTATTTACAAGGATATTATATTGCAAAACATTATTTATATCAACATTATTTTTTGTTTTTTGGAGGCTTTTTGTATGAAAACTTATAATGTCGGAATAATCGGCGCTACCGGTATGGTAGGTCAGCGCTTTGCTCTTTTACTTTCCGACCATCCGTGGTTTAAGGTAACTGCACTCGCTGCAAGCAGTAGAAGCGCCGGTAAAAAGTACGGTGAGGCGGTAAAATCCCGTTGGGCTATGAAGGATCCCATTCCCGATAATTTAAGGAATTTAATTATATATGACGCTACGGCTGATATTGATAAAATCTGCTCGCTTGTGGATTTTGTGTTCTGCGCCGTTGATATGAAAAAACCGGATATTTTGGCTCTTGAAGAGGCTTACGCTAAACACGAGTGTCCGGTAGTTTCAAATAACAGTGCAAACAGATTTACGCCGGATGTACCGATGGTAATTCCGGAGCTTAATCCCGAGCATATTGATATTATACCGGCGCAGAGAAAGCGCCTTGGCACTAAGCGCGGCTTTATTGCCGTCAAATCAAACTGCTCACTTCAAAGCTATGTTCCTGCCCTTTTCCCGCTTGATAGTAAATTTGGCGTTGATAAATGCTTGGTTTGTACATATCAGGCGATTTCAGGCGCAGGAAAAACCTTTGAACGCTGGCCGGAAATACTTGATAATGTAATTCCCTATATTGGCGGTGAAGAGGAAAAAAGCGAACGCGAACCGCTTAAAATATGGGGCAAAATCGAAGGCGACCATATAGCCCTTGCAGGTGAGCCGAAATTTACCGCTCAATGTCTTAGAGTTCCTGTATCTGACGGTCATATGGCGGCGGTTTTTGTTTCGTTTAAAAACAAACCTTCAAAGGAGCAGATTTTGGAGGTTTGGAAGAATTTCTCCGGCGTTCCGCAGGAGCTTGACCTCCCACACGCACCAAAGCAATTTTTGAATTACTTTGAGCAGGATGATATGCCGCAAACAAAACTAAACCGCAATCTTGAAGGCGGAATGGCTGTAAGCATCGGAAGACTGCGCGAGGATAGTCAGTATGATTATAAGTTTGTTTGTCTTTCTCATAATACCCTTCGCGGTGCGGCAGGCGGCGGAGTTTTACTTGCTGAGCTACTCTGCGCTAAGGGTTATATGGACTAATTTATTTGAGGTGTTTTTATGAAAAAGCGCGTTTTTACCGGAGTTGGTACTGCACTTATTACCCCTATGAATGAGGATTTCAGTGTCAATTTCAACAGACTCAAAACACTCGTTGAGGAGCAAATAGCAGGCGGCGTTGATGCGCTTGTTATTTGCGGCACTACCGGCGAAAAATCAACGCTCAGATACGATGAGCATTTGCGTGTTATTGAAGTTGCGGCAAATGCTGCCTGCGGCAGAGTGCCGATTATTGCAGGAACAGGCAGTAATGATACAGTGTATTCCGTTGAGCTCTGCAACGATGCGAGAGATGTTGGCGCCGATGCTTTTTTGATGGT
>JAFXNY010000021.1 GCA_017529165.1 Clostridia bacterium | reverse complement strand
TTGCCGGTTACAGAGTTGGCGGTAAGACCGGTACTTCGCAAAAAATGGTTAAAATAGTTGAAACTGGTAATAGGGGCTATTATATAGGCTCGTATGTTGGTATTGTTCCTATTAACGACCCTCAAATTGCTATATATGTTATGCTCGATGAACCAACCGGCGGCAGTTATTACGGCGGTGTTATTTCGGCACCTGTAGGGTCGAGAGTAATGTCCGATATACTTCCTTATTTAGGGATAGAACCTCAATACACCGAGGCGGAGCTTAAACACATTTCAGTATCTGTTCCGGATGTTACCGGCAATGCCGTTATAGATGCTAAAAAATCGCTCACTAATATCGGCTTGTCTTATAAGGTTGTAGGAGCAGGGGATACGGTAATTCGCCAGCATCCTGCATCAGGTAATGCCGTGTTCAGAGGCGGTACGGTAATACTTTATACCGAAGAAACCGAGGCGCAGATAACCACGGTTCCAAATCTACTTAATATGACGGCGAATGAGGTAAACTCTGCCGCCGCATCAGCCGGAATAAATGTAGAGTTTTCCGGTAATGTGGCATCGGCTGCACTGAAATCTTATAAGCAGAGTATAAACCCAGGTGAAACTGTGCCAATAGGCCAGATTGTAACGGTTTATTTCCGTGATGAAGCCACGGTTGACCTCGCAGATTGATACAAAGGAGAAAACGCAATGCTTTTAGGCGAATTATTACATGGTGTACCGGAGGAATTATCAAGGCTACAAATAAACGGTGTCACCTGTAATTCCAAGAAAGTGGATAAAGGCTATGCTTTTGTGTGCATAAGCGGAAACGCTGCCGATGGCCACGATTTTGCACACGCCGCTTTATCTGACGGTGCCGCAGTAATAGTAACCGAAAAAGATTTGGGTATAAATAATCAGATTATTGTAACAAATACACGCATAACCTATGCTAAAATGTGCGCTGCCTGGTTCGGAGAGCCGGCAAGTAAGCTTCGCCTTATAGGTGTTACGGGTACAAACGGAAAAACCTCTGTAACCTATATGTTAAAATCAATATTAGAGCACGCAGGGCAAAAGGTTGGGCTGATAGGAACTATAAAAAATCTTATAGGTGACGAGGTCATCCCTTCAAAAAACACAACTCCCGAAGCCTATGAGCTAAACTCGCTTTTCAGGCAAATGGTGGATAGCGGATGCCAGTGGTGTGTTATGGAAGTATCATCTCATGCATTAGACCAATACAGAGTATGCGAACTTCCTTTTGAAATTGCAATTTTTACTAATCTAACCCAAGACCATCTCGATTATCACAAAACTATGGAAAACTATCTGGGCGCCAAGAAAAAGCTATTTTATATGTGTAAAACGGCTGTAATAAATGCTGATGATGAGTATTCCGGAGAAATAACCGAAGGGCTTGATTGTGAGGTTGTAAATTGTTCTGTGGGCAATAACGGAACTTACAGCGCAAGGGCAATAAAATACAAGCCGGATAGCGTGGAATATGAGCTTCTAAGTTCTGGAAAGCTTAATCACATAAAGGTTATGACCGGAGGGGCATTTACGGTATATAACTCAATGCTTGCCTTAGTTGCGGCACTCAAAGCCGGAATTGATATAGAAGATATAAAATCGGCATTCTTGAATATGTGCGGCGTAAAGGGCAGAGCGGAATCGGTACCTACCGGCAGAGATTTTTCGGTAATTATTGATTACGCACACACACCGGACGGACTTAAAAACATACTTGCAACCTTTGATGAATGTGAGAAAAACCGACTGATAGTTCTTTTTGGCTGTGGCGGCGACCGTGATAAAACAAAGCGGCCTATAATGGGTAATATTGCGGTAAGGCGTGCCGATTATGTTATAATCACCAGTGATAACCCACGCACCGAAGAGCCTATGGAGATAATTAACGATATTTTAGAGGGCACAAAGGGGTATGATACCCCAATAAAGGTTATAGAAAACAGAGTTGAAGCGATAAAATACGCTATCAGTATCGCTCGAGCAGGTGATATAATAGTACTCGCAGGTAAAGGTCACGAAACATACCAAATACTAAAGGATAAGACCATTCACCTTGATGAGCGAGAGATAATAGCAGAGGCTTTGGCACAAATTAAGGAGTGAAGTCAAATGAGAAACATTACTGCTATAGTTGCGGCAATAATAGCTTTCAGTGTTACGGCATTGCTTGGCTTTATTATAATACCTTATCTTCGCAAGCTTAAGTTCGGGCAAACAATACTTGAAATCGGTCCTAAATGGCACGAAGGTAAAAAAGGTACCCCTACAATGGGCGGTATAATGTTAATAATAGGAGTTTTAGTGGCACTGGCAGTATCATTCTGTCAGTCAATGCTGTCTTCGGGCGGTTTTGCGGCGGACCTTAAGTCTCCTTTCAGACTTTCAGTTTTTATTGCAGGGCTTGTTATGGCTCTCGGTATGGGTGCTATAGGTTTTATTGACGATTATATAAAAGTAGTTAAAAAGAGAAACTTGGGGCTCACGGCTAAACAAAAAACCTTTTTACAGTTGCTCGTTTCCGCTCTTTACTTAATGTCTCTTGCACTGTGCGGCGTTAAAACCACTAATATACCATTTATCGGCGATATATCGGTCACAAGCGGTGCAGGAGTACTGTTTTGGCCCATAGCTTTAATGTTTGTTTATGGTTTTACAAATGCTGTTAATTTAACAGACGGGCTTGACGGTCTCGCTTCAAGCGTTACCCTTGTAGTCTCTTGTGCGTTAATGCTTATTTGCGCATATTTCGGCATTAACCACGGTAATGTTGTATCGGCGGCACTTGCCGGTGCGTGCGCAGGTTTCTTAGTTTGGAACAGTAAGCCTGCAAAAGTGTTTATGGGTGATACAGGCTCTATGTTTTTGGGTGGTATGGTAGTCGGGGTAAGCTTTTCTACCGGCAGACCGATAATTCTTATACTTATAGGCATTATTTATCTTATTGAAGCGTTTTCTGTTATGCTTCAGGTGGCATACTATAAAAAAACAAAAAAACGCATTTTCAAAATGGCACCGATACACCATCATTTCGAAATGTGCGGTTGGAGCGAAGAAAAGGTAGTTTTTGTTTTTTCGCTTATAACTATGATTGCGTCAGTTCTGGCGATATTCTTGACTGTTATAGGCAACTAAATCTATGAAAGGAAAGCGGCATAATGGCTAAAAATAATACTAAAACTAAAAAAGACGGATTTTTTTTAAGCGGCAAATTAGATGTCACTTTTCTTTCTTTTGTTATGATTCTTTTAACCGTAGGACTTGTTATGCTTTTCTCGGCAAGCTATGCTTATTCCTATGAGTATTATAATAACAGCTACCGTTTTATACTGAAACAGGCGTCTTTAGGAGCTGTAGGCGTTGTTTTAATGCTTATCAT
>JAFXNY010000020.1 GCA_017529165.1 Clostridia bacterium | reverse complement strand
TATCATAGCCTACCGCTTCCATATTGCCGTGCTGTTCACCGCCTAATATGCTACCGGCACCTCTTATCTGCAAATCACGAAGTGCTATTTTAAAACCGGAGCCGAACTCGGTAAACTGCTTTATTGCCTCAAGGCGTTTTTGCGCAATTTCAGAGATTTCCTTTCCCCGTCTGAAACAAAAATAGGCGTATGCTCTTCTAGGACTCCTCCCTACTCTGCCTCTTAACTGATGGAGTTGGGAAAGACCCATTCTATCCGCATTCTCTATTATGAGTGTGTTTACATTTGGCACATCCACACCCGTTTCTATTATAGTTGTGCAAACGAGTATATCTATTTCGTGGTCAACGAGCTTCTGCCAAACGCATGATAGTTCATCCTCACTCATCTTGCCGTGAGCTATACCAATACTCGCTTCCGGCAATAAGTTTTTAAGTTTCAGTGCACAGTTTTCGATACTCTCAACCCTGTTATGGAGATAATAAACCTGTCCTCCCCTATTAAGCTCCCTTTCGATTGCGCTGACTATCACGCCGTTATTCTGCTCAAGAACATAGGTTTGAACAGGAAATCTATCGGACGGCGCTTCATCTATTGACGACATATCTCTAAGTCCGCTCATTGCCATATTAAGCGTCCGTGGTATCGGCGTTGCAGAAAGGGTTAGTATATCCACAAAAGGATACTTTTCCTTAAGTTTTTCCTTTTGCCCCACTCCGAAGCGCTGTTCCTCATCAATTATTACAAGACCTATATTCTTAAAATCAATATCTTTTGATATAAGACGGTGCGTACCTATAACCATATCCACTCTGCCCGATTTTATCCCGGCAATAATTTTCTTTTGCTTAGCAGGTGAAATAAAGCGGTTAAGTAGTTCAACTGTTACGGGGAAATCGCCAAACCTCTCAATTACAGTATTATAGTGCTGTGAAGACAAAATCGTAGTAGGCACTAACATTGCACATTGCTTGCCCTCGCTTATACACTTAAATGCCGCGCGTAGCGCTACTTCGGTTTTTCCGAAGCCAACATCTCCGCAAAGCAGTCTATCCATAGGCACACTTCTTTGCATATCACGCTTTATTTCATCACTGCAACGAAGTTGGTCTTCAGTTTCTTCGTATTGAAAGCGCCGCTCAAAATCGTTTTGCAAATCGGTATCCGGCGAAAAGGCATACCCTTTAGCCGACATACGCTTAGCATAAAGAGATATAAGCTCTTTTGCCATATCCTTTATTGCCGCTTTAACACGAGAGCGTGTTTGCCGCCATTTTTCGGAGCCTAATTTATTAAGCTTTACAGTACTTTCATCAGATGTGCCTATATATTTTGAAACAAGGTCAAGTGATGTTACCGGAACATACAACATATCGTTTCCGGCATACTTTATCTTTATATAGTCCTTGGTTATACCCGATTGAGTTATCCTGTTTATTCCCTCAAATACACCTATGCCGTGCATGGCATGAACTACCAAATCGCCGTTTTTCATTTCGTCAAGAGAGCCTATTTCCT
>JAFXNY010000019.1 GCA_017529165.1 Clostridia bacterium | reverse complement strand
GCTGATCGCCTGCCTTGACAGACTGTTTTTCAGCACCGGTTTTGATAAAACAATGAAAGTCGGCGCAAGTGTGGTTGTTGCTCGTCGCGGCGGCTGTAGTGCGACCTTTGATGAGCTGAATAAGTATTTCACTATTAGCGGTATGCCTGTGGCTTCAAGCCAATATTGGAATAGTGTTCACGGCAGAGAGCAGGGGCAAGCAGAAAAAGACCTTGAAGGACTGCAAACGATGCGCACCCTCGCCCGCAATATGACCTTCCTTATGAAGTCTATTGTGCTCGGCAAAGAAAAATACGGTCTGCCCCAAAAAGAAATGTGGCAACCAACGCATTTTATAAGATAACGAACAGGCGCACACATCCGAAATTCGGATGTGTGCGCTATGCTTGTTAAAAACCTCTTGACAAATTATATCGTGTGCGATATAATAAAAGCAAATAAATCGCATACGATATATTTTCTTGGGGGGGTGAAAAGATGAACGATAAATATGAGTCTCTACGGCTTAAAAACCAGCTTTGCTTTCCTCTTTATGCGGTATCTAACCTAATTACAAGAAAGTATAAGCCACTGCTTAATAAACTTGATTTGACATATACTCAGTATATCGTCATGATGGTATTGTGGGAGGAAAAACAGGTAAATGAAAAGTTTTTGTGTGAGGCTTTATGCTTGAAGTCCAACACGGTTACTCCGCTTTTGAAAAAACTGCAGGGCAAGGGATATATAAATAAAGTCAAAGACAAAGGTGACGAGCGTAATCTTGTTATTACACTAACCGATTTGGGTGAAAAATTAAAAGACAAGGCTTTGTGCGTTCCTCAAACTATAGCGCAGGAGTTCCGTTTAACTCCCGAAGAGGCAATGTCGCTTTATCAGATTTTATATAAAATACTTGATGAAGAAAAGGAGAAAGAAAAATGAAAACAGTTTATGATTTTACGGTTAAGGACAGAAACGGTAACAATGTAAAACTTGATGAGTATGCTGGAAAGGTTTTACTTATTGTAAACACGGCAACAGGTTGCGGATTTACACCGCATTATGATCCACTCGAGGCTATGTACAAAGATTTTAGAAATAAAGGTTTTGAAATACTTGATTTTCCCTGCAATCAGTTTGCAAATCAGGCGCCGGGGACAGAAGATGAGATACACGACTTTTGCACGATAAAGTTCGGTACCGAGTTCCCACAGTTTGCAAAAATTGATGTAAACGGTGAGAACGCCGAGCCTTTATTCCAATATCTTGCAACTGAAAAGCCATTTGAAGGCTTCGGAAAAGGGCTTAAAAATGCCGCACTTAACAAGTTCGCCGATATGAACAATAAAAAGTACGGCGATAAGGCATATATTAAGTGGAACTTTACAAAGTTTCTTGTTGACCGTGAGGGAAGAGTAATAGCAAGATTTGAGCCGACTGTGGATATGGCAAATGTCCGCACAGCAGTCGAAACGGAAATAAAAAAAGGATAAAACAGGCTTCGGAGGTAAATATGTCAAACGAAAACATAGAATCATTAAGTATAAAAAGAGAGAAAGCTATAGTCAAAACAAGTATTATCGGTATAGTAACCAATGTATTTCTTGCCGCTTTCAAGGCAGTAATCGGTGTTATTTCCAATTCTATTGCGGTAACGCTTGATGCGGTGAATAATCTTTCTGATGCACTTTCCTCTGTTGTTACGATTATCGGTGCCAAACTCGGCGGCAAACTGCCGGATAAAAAGCATCCTCTCGGTTACGGAAGAATTGAGTATTTAAGTTCAATGATAGTTGCGGCTATTGTGCTTTATGCAGGTATCACTTCGGCTGTGGAATCTGTGAAAAAGATTATTTCACCTGAAGCGGCAGAT
>JAFXNY010000018.1 GCA_017529165.1 Clostridia bacterium | reverse complement strand
GCGTGGATATTCTTACAACCTCCCACGCCGGCTCGGTTTTTGAGATTACTTCCCGCCCTGTAACAAGGGCGCTAATAGATAGTGGCGTGATTAAGACGGTGGCACTTATGGCAAGGAGTATAGGCGGAAAAACACAAATATACGATATTAGGGAGGGAAGCCTTGAAATTGCTAATTAAAATCATTGGCGTAACAGCTGTAATAATTAGTTTTTCTTCTTTAGGGTTTTTTAAGAGCTATTCTAAAAAAACATACATAATACGCCTAAAAAAAATATATGAGGCGTTTTTGAGTGCCGGCAATTTATTAAGACTCGGCGCTGATAGCAGAGAGAAAATATTATCAAGTGCGTTCATGGAAATCGAGGGGTTTAAGTTTTCTGCCGGTGGGGTGACCTTTTCTGATAAATGTGCTAAAGATGCGCTTATTAGCAGTATAAACACTTTTTTAAGCGAGTTCGGGAGCGGAGACTATCAGACAGAACAAAAAAGGATAGAGAGAGCCTGTTATACAGTAAAAAAAGAACTTGAAGCGCAAAAAGAGGAATATGAAAAGTCTCATAAAATATGGCAAACATTAGGCGTGTGCGCCGGACTTTCAATAGGAATAATATTAATTTAAGGTGAAGAAAATTGGATGTAAACTTTATTTTCAAAATTGCCGCAATAGGCATAATTGTAACGGTGCTTAATCAGCTTCTTATCCGTTCTGGGCGTGAGGACCAGGCAATGCTTACCTCCCTTGCCGGTCTTATAGTGGTACTTCTAATGATTGTAACTGCGATTGCCGACCTTTTTTCTACTGTAAAGGGGCTTTTCGGGTTATGATTTCGTCTGTTATAAAGGTGATTGCAATAGTGATTATTACGGCAAGCCTTACTGTAAGTATCGGTGTGCATAAACCGGAATACGCTTTTATATTGAGCCTTGCCTGCGGTGCAGTTGCAATGCTGTTTCTCTTTGATTTGTTAGTTGAGCCGATTGCAAGACTTAAAGCGGCATTCCAAAAGTTTGGAGGTGTGTCGCCCTATTTTTCGGTAGCAATAAAGGCACTCGGCATATCATATTTGGCAGGCTTTGCGGCAGATACCTGCCGTGATTTCGGACAAACTGCGCTTGCCTCTAAAGCCGAGTTTGCCGGCAGGTGTGCGATATTTATTCTTTGTGTTCCGCTCGCAATTAGTATAATCGAAGCGGCGCTTAAGTTTTCGGGACTATGAAAAAATTAATATTTATTCTAACCGTTTTATTTATAATACTTGCCGTACCACTTCCTTGTTTTGCGGAAAGTGAGGACTATTCCGATATTTATAAGTATAGCGGGGCAGACGAAATAAGCAGCCTTTTAGACGATAACACAAGAGAGTTTTTTATAAGTCGTGATATAGACCCTACCGATTATAATTGGGTAAACTCCTTAAAGGCGGAGGATGTGTTTTCGCATATTTTCTCGCTTTTTACAGGCTCCGGTAAAGCGCCACTAAGGTCAGGGCTTGCAGTGCTCTCGGTAATTCTAATTGCGGCGGCACTCAGGGCTTTCGATATAGAAAATAGTACAGATACCGCTACTGGGTTCTGCATAACGCTATCAAATTGTGCGTTGCTTATAACGGGTATTTGGGGCAGTATAAATGCGGCGGTGAGTTCTATAAAGTCGAGCAGTACTTTTATGCTCTCTTTCGTGCCGATTTATGTGGGGATACTAAGCGTTTCAGGTGCGCCTGTTACCGCCGGGGCAAGCGGTTCGCTAATGCTTCTTGCGGCAGAGTTTATAAGCAGTGCGGCGGCGTTCGGTATCACGGCTATAATGGGGGCATATTTATCGGTAAGCATTAGCTCATCTGTTTCCCCTCTGCTTGACGGCTCAGGCCTTGCAGAGAGTATTAAAAAGGTCGGTCTGTGGGCAATGTCGCTTTGTACAACGGTGTTTTTAGGGTTAATAGGGGCTACAACCGCCGTAAACTCGGCGGCAGATTCGTTAGGCACCAGAACGGCAAAGTATATTTTAGGCACCTGTGTACCGGTTGCCGGCACGGCGCTTTCGGGTGCGATTAACACCGTTTCCGCCTCTCTTTCACTGCTTAAATCATCTGTTGGTATTTACGGAGTAATCGCTCTTTGCATAATGCTACTACCTATTCTTGCAGAGCTTCTTGTATGGCGTGTGATTCTAAATGTTTTAAGCGGTGTTTGCACGCTGTTTTCAGCAAATGAAACCTCAAAACTATTTAAGGCGGTGGACAGTATGATTTCCTTTTTAATAGGCGCCGTGTTTCTTGTGGCGGCGGCGTTTATAATTTCACTGTTTGTAACGGTTAGTTTAGGAAGGTCATTATGAGCACGGTTAAGGCTTTTATTATGGCTTTTTGTTCGGGGTGTATTTTGCTGGGGGCTTTATGCATTTTACTTCCAAAGAACAACATTTCAAAGGCGGCCAAGTATGCTATAAGCCTTGCTTATTTGTGCATTATTCTATCGGTTTCAGTGGGGCTTAAAAGTGTCGATTTGCCGAAAAGTGCTGTTACACAAAAAGATTTTTCAAACGAGCAGTTTTCTGCCGCTACGGCAAAAATGATTTTTGCAGAGGCTCTTCAGGCGGCTAATATCAATTTTTCAAAAATTGCTGTTTTTACGGATAAATTGCAATCGGGCGGCATAAGTATTACTAAAGTTTATGTTTATACCGCCAGCCCGATAGAAAAGGTAAGCGCCGTTATCGGCTCTAAAGATTATGAGTTGGTGGTAGTAAATGAATAGTATCTTAAAAAAAATACCGGCTATGAAAATTAACCCAAAACTGCTTTTAATTTTAGGTATTTCGGGAATGGTTTTAATACTGATTTCGAGTCTTATACCGTCATCCTCAAAAAAGGTACAAACCGAGAATGAGAGTATAGACGCCGAGCAGTACAGAAAAGCAGTAGAAAGCAGTGTTTGCGATATTGTAACCGGTATCACGGGAGACAAAAAGCCTACCGTTGTAATAACGCTTGAAAGCGGAATAAGATACAATTATGCCGATTCTAAGGAGAGCGATACTTCTGCTTCCACAGGCAAAGAAATAGAAGAAAACAGAAAGGCCACAAAGCAGTCGTATATAACTGTAAGAACATCGGACGGCGGCGAAAAACCGCTTATAGTCACCGAAATAATGCCCGAAATAAGGGGAGTGGCAATAGTGTGCAGTTTGGGCGACAGTCCGCCGGTGGCTGAAAAAATACAAAACGCCGTAACTGCGGCGTTAAATATTACATCGCAAAGAGTATATGTTTCAGGAGGAATATCTAATGAAAAAGGGTAAAGTTTTTACAAAAAGTCAGGCAATTCTGGTTATAATGGTTTTGTGTCTTGGTGCGGCAGTTTGGCTTAATATGAAGTTTTCTTCGAGTGAAAAATATTTAGGAGAGGCAACATATGTAAATCAAAAAACATCATCGGGCGAGGTGGTAGAAACCTCCGCAAAGGTAGATACTACCGATAAAAGCTATTTTGATACTGCGAAAAAAGAGCGAAACTCAAATCTTAAAAAACAGCAGGAATTAGTTGAGGAAACATTTAGGTCAGCCACACTTACTGACGAGGAAAAGGCTATAGCCGTAGATAAGGTTAAAGAGTTAGTAACCAGAATGGAAGCTGAGAATAATATAGAAACACTACTTAAAGCCAAAGATTTTGCGGACGCCCTTGTTATAATAGGCGAAAAAGATGTAAATGTTATAGTTAAATCTGACGGTCTTACCACAACCCAAACTCTTCAGATACAGGATATAATTACCTCTCAAACTAATATACCGCTCGGCAATATTAAAATTGTTACGGTAAAATAGTTGTGCTTTTTATAAAAATGTGATATACTCATAGAAAAGAAGTAAAAATACTCTATAAACGGAGGAATAAATATGCAGGAAAACAGAACAGAACTCAGTGTATCTACAGGAGTGCTCGAAAAAATGGCACAGATTGCCGCATGCGAGGTTGAGGGCGTTACCGGTCTTTCAAAAAAGGCGATTGATATCAAAGGCACATTCAAAACAAAAAGTGTTTTTAAGGGTGTAAAAGCGGAAAATATAAACGGCGCAATCGAAATCACAGTTTATATTTGTGTTGATAAAAACGCAAAGGTAAGGGAAGTTGCCGAAGCGGTACAGGCAAATGTTAAGGATAAGATACAAACTATGACCGGCACCGCCGTAACTAAAGTGAATGTAAGCATCGCCGATATTTATTTTGAAGACGAGGAAAAGACAGAAGACTAAATCTTGATAACATTTAAGGGCACCCGATTTCGGGTGCCCTTAAACTTATCTATTATATATTTTTTTGTTAGCATATATTACGGTGAATGCTGTAGCAAGCAAACCTGCAAATAAGACATATATTCCATAATTCTTTTTGTTTAGGTCGTCTGAACTGCCGTAGTCCCAAGTTTTAGAGGAGGTAAGCTCTGCGAGCACATATGTGCTGAAATGCTCAAGCTCTGCAGTTATGGTTTTATTTGTTTTATCAACATTTATTTTTATTTTTTCGGCTATTTTACCGTCCTTAACATAGAACATCCCAAGCTTATCTGCAACATAGCCGTCAGGCAAATCAAATGTAACTGTAATCTTGCCGTTTGGCTGAACGGTGGCACCGCTCAGCGTTGCAGCAAACTCAAATACCTGATATTTACTTGATATTCCACTCATAGCCTTGCTGGCTTCGTTATAAAGAAGCCCTTGGGTAATGCGTTTTGCCGTTAAAACCGTTCCGTCTTTAAACGCTTTATCGCCCTCT